>JAISFR010000013.1 GCA_031263565.1 Candidatus Adiutrix sp.
CCGCCCTTCAATACGATTTCGGGCTTCTTCAGGACTGTATACTTCACCTTCATCAAAATAGGGAGCCGAGATTTCCATTTCTCGGACTCCCAGTTCTTCCAAGTGCAAGAACATATCCCTGTCGAGGTAGTCACCGTTAGTAAAAATACACAAAAGAGCCTCTGGCAAAAAGGTGCGCGCCTGACGCAGCCTGGTGAAAATTATGGGATCCGCCAATGGCTCATTATATCTATGAAACGCTAATTTTCCGGTATATTGAAACTCCTGTAATTGTTGTAATATGGATAGGTAGAGGTCTTCATCCATATATCGATTAGCTGAACGTCTGTCTATATCTTTGTTGCCGCAAAAAAAACAGCGTCGATTGCAGAAGGTCGAGATTTCCAGCTCTACGAATTTGATGTTTTTTTTGAGAACAGCCAGGCGTTTTTCATTGTTTTGCGGCGGACAAAAAAACGCCGGCGTTATAATGTCGAAAATCCCCATGATTATGCACCTTCCTCAGGTTCTATCCGCATTTCTACAGATAGGTCACGCCTTAATGAAACGAGCCACGAGCCAGGCCCATTTATTTTTGCCCTTGGCTATCAACAGATCTTTCAGCATTGATCTATTCAAGAACCACAGAGCCAAACATTTTTTCTTCCATTTTGCCTTTTTATATGACTCTGCCAAGTGATGGGCCGAATCTTTAAGCTGAGGTCGGGACTGTGGCAAACTCTGTGCTTTCGTTGTTGTTTGGGCCTTACTTTTGTCGGAACCAGGGGAGGCTACGCGAAGAGCTTTGGCTCTGGCATTCAGGTATGCTTGAAACCTGGACGTAGCGGCAGCGGTTTTTTCTCCGGCTACATGGGCGGCCATCACCACTGCCAGTGAAGACACAACCGGATATGGCACGGGAGACGGGGAACGCATCAACAGGCCGCGATCAGCGTACTTCAACAAACGTTTTTGAAAATTTACCGAGTCATGGTCGATTATTTCTTTAAGCGCCGTCGCCGCAGATAAAGCCGGGGCCTTGTCAGCAAAAATATTACCATGATGCTGTAAAAATACAGCGCTTTTCATTCTAAAATCAGTGCCATCCGCCACGTCTTTAAGAACATTTTTTATAGCGGCGACCAGTTCATCTTTCGTGGTCGTCACAGCATAAGCCCCCATGGGGTCTTCCTGAAACTTGGGAACCTTTTCACCATGTGGATTGTGGTAAATGATCGGCTTGCCTAAAGCTAAACTTTCGAGAATACAAGTTGAAAATTTACTTATAAGAAAACTATATTGCTTTATGTCTTCATAAAAAGATTTTTCAGACTGTGGAAAACCTTCACGAGGTCCAGTATAACTAGGATGTATGGAAGCAACAAAGGGGATACCAACTTCATTGCAGGCCTCGATGGCCGTTGCGATAAAAACTTCCGGCCACCAGTCTCCACCATCCTGAGTTTTGATGAAATTTAAGTTGATAAGGGCCATCGGTTGCGATGGAAAGATGACCGGCTCCCTTAAAAGATCATGAAGAGCCGGTAACCCCACCACAACGGTCTCCTGCTTGCTGTATATTTTCTTGTAATATTCGCCCGGCAGAAGTAAATAGTCAACATTTCGATATGGCAGACCCCTGAAGAAAAACGCTTCCTGCGTCCGAAAATCATTATTTATGCCTTCATAAAAAGCGATAGTCGGTATTTGCTGCAGTTTACACTGAAAAATCAAGTCATAAGCATAGTTCCAATCAACCGCAAAAACATAGGCCCTTGCGGTTTCCACAATCGGGCATGGATAAGAGCGGTCAAAAGCGAAGTAGGGGATGTCCGCCAGATTGACGCGGTCTTGGTCAGTTATTCGGCGACTTGGAGGCGCCACAGCCGGAGCCATGTCAATGAGTACGCTTTTTATGCCCATAGCCTGAAGGTGCCTGGCGATAAAAGTGAAATGGCGGGTGTGTCCATTAATGATAGACACGAAAACAACGGCATCGGAGGCAGCCTCAATCAGGCGCGTCCAGTCTTCCTTGGAAACAAAGGCGTCTTTTATGCCATCGGCGGGCGGCGCGACGGGTATCGACAACAGTTCTGACAAAACATTTGAAGACGCGGCGCGAAGAACTGGGGAGGCCTTGACAAAATCGCAAAGGTATTGCACAAGAGCAGAAGCTTCCACATGCCCGGATTGAGCGATGTCATGGCCTGCCCGATAGAGCAGGCGAGAGACCTCCCGATTCCATTCAGCCTTATTTGGGCCATGCGTCTGGTTGTGAAAACGGGTGTAAAAAAGCTCCAAAGATTGCAGTTCATGGGTGATCGCCTCCTGAGAATCACAAATAGGTGAGACCGAAACGCGCATGCCTCTATAATAGAGCCCGACCGGAACGAGGCAAGTTCGGGCAGCCAGTTCGACGCAGGACGCGGCAAAGGGCAAGTCGCAAAAAATGGAACAGTCTCCAAACTTGATTCGATGGGTGTTCAAGAATAATTTTTTGTAAGCGGCCGCCTTGACTTGAAATTTTCCGTCCTCACCGCCTACCATAGCGACCTGTTCACCATAGTCGTTGATCTCTATAACATCAGCATGCACAATATCGGGATGCTTTTTGGCGACCACAATCGAATACGCTTCCAAGGCATCGCTTTTCAGCAGGGTCCCGGCCTCCAGAAAAATCAGGTATTCCCCGCTGGCTTCCATAACGGCCCGATTTTTGGCAGCACCCAAGCCGATTCGCTTAAAATTTCTAAAAACACTTACATGATCATACTGTCGACCTAAGGCTTCCAACTTAGCGGCAACTTCATCCGCAGAGGCGTCATCGATTACAATTATTTCATAGCGGTCATTTCCCAAGGATTGTTTGACCGCTGAAAGCACTGTGGCCTCAATATTTTCAGCCATGCCAGAAACAATTATTAGTATTGAAAACAACATTGCTCATTTACTCCGATCAAAGCTCGCTAAAAAGCAAGTCCAAGAGCTGATCGGCGCTTTCTTCCCAGGTCAGGTGAGGGATGTTGGCGGCATCAGGCGTTAAGCCTCTCTTATCAGACTCAATCCAACGAGCTATATCCTCCGCCAAGTTTTCAGCGTTGTCAATACGCGCATAAGTGGCGAAATCTCCACACAGTTCATGAAACACGGGGATGTCCGAGCATATTACAGGCGTTCCGAACTGGGCCGCCTCAACCAGCGGCAGACCAAAGCCTTCATTTTGTGAGACGAAAAGCAGAGCCTTGGCGTGGGCATACAACCAAGCCAACTCCTGGTCGCTGGCTTTATGGATGAAGGCGATCCCGTCTTCTTCAGCGGCCTGGAGCCTTTTTAAAAGGTCGTCACTCTTCCAACTGTGCGCTCCGACGATACACAAACAAAGATCTGGGTTGGCAAGGAGCAGACGTCTGGTGGCCGCTATCGCCAGTTCATGGTTTTTCCTGGGTTCGAGGCTGCCGACCATCAACAGGAAGCGCTTGTTTTGCAGGCCCGCCAAACGAGAGGAAGGCGCCGTTTGACCGAGCCGCACATCCCAGTTGGCGAACCCAAGATGCCAGAACCCGACATGTGGCCTGGCTACCTCTGTGGGCAGATTTTCGCGGCACCACTCAATGTAGCTATCCGCCGTTGTTTTCGATATGCCTATCACCCGATCGCTGAATGATGACATATAGGCAATATACTTTGAAAATTGAGTTCTAGCATCCGAATCAAAGTACTGTGGCAAGTGTAAGGGTATGAGGTCATCTAGCACGGATATTATTTCGCAACCGGCATTGCGCGCTTTTTGCAGGTAGGCGTCGAACGACTTGTAATGTGCCAGGAAATAGTCCATCAATAACACAATATCGCCAGGTGAAAAATCCGGGCATTCCGGCTCAATATCGGTGGTACGTTCAAGGGGCGACAGACAACCTTGAGCCACCAGCCACTTGATGGGGACCACCATGCGCCCGTTGATGAGGTCAAAGGCCACCGGCTCAAAACCAGGCCGTTCCGAAAGGTACAGGGCTTTGGCCAAGTTCGTAGTCGCCCGGTTGATGCCGGTTTGCCAATCGCGGTGCACTGTTTGTCCGACAAAGAAAAAGAGCTTGGGGCGATTACGAGTGGGGCGGGGCGAATTCACAAGCCAATCTATGGCGGTGGACTGGGCCTGCCGGGCATCTTCACAATAGGCGAGGTGGGGAGCAAAAAACTTCACCTGGTTTTCCGGAAGGGCTGATTTCGCCAACTCGTAGAACTCATACAAGATAGCGGCATGCTTGGCCGCGCAAGCCGCGAAATCAGCATCCGTATGATTTTCCTCAACCTGCCCAAGTAAGCGATAGGGGGCGTTAAAACCTTCAGGATAATGGCCATGGCAGTCTTCCAAGGCCTGTTCGGAATGGAATATAAGCCCGATAGAGTCGTCTAAAATGCGTTTGGCGCCCGGCAATGCGACAGAAGCCGCCTTCTCGGCGCCGTCTTCAACCTTTGCAGCGAATAGGCGGCTGCGGAAACGCGGTCCATGCGCGTACAGCATCTCTTTTTCAACGAAGTGGTCGTCCCCGCTGAGGGCCATCGCCTGTTTGAGGGCCTGCCCCCCGAAAATATCGTGCATAGAGACCACCCCTGGGAATTGCCGCATCAAATCCAGGAAATATCCGTGGGGAGCCGCATCCGCAAACTCATACAGGATCATGTCATACCCCGCAGCTCGCGCCTTAAAGTCATCGACGTGGAAAATATTGAAGACAGTCGTCAGGTTCAGAGGGTCCACCGCGACATTCGGCGTATACACGTCAATATCGAAGTGACGGGCCAAATGCGGCAGGAGGGCGGCAGCATATCGTGCGGCTCTGGATTCGCCCGGCGGCAGCGGAGATAGACAGGCCAGCTTTTTTTGGGGCAGCCAGCCCCCCACCGCGCAGGTCACTCCAGTGTGCCTGGCCCTGGCCAGGGCTTCGTCAAAAGCTTCCAACGCCAAGTGAGCACTTCTGGCAAAAGAGAACTGTTTGGCCCGTTTCAAACCGTAAGCCTTTAAATCGGCGGCAAAGTTTTTGTCGGTCAGAACGCTGTTCAACGCTCTGGCGATGTCTCCTGGATTTGCAGCGTCAAACCGGGCGTCCCGCCGGTCCACGATTTCAGGCAGGCTGGAATTGTCGGCCACTATGGTCGGCGCCCCATAGCTCATGGCCTCCAAAGCCGGCAGTCCGAAACCTTCATACAGCGAAGGGAAAAACATGACCGCGCATGAAAGGTAGAGATGCTTCAACTCTTCATCTGTGACAAAATTGGTGAAGACGACCTCGTCCCGTTTCAACCCCAGGCTTTGGGCCAACCGCGCGTTAGTTTCTATGCTGCCGGGGCTCAAGGCGCAGACAATCGCCAATTGATGGCCATTGCGTACATTGTTGGGCAGCTCGGCAAATCCTCTGATCGCGCCGCCGGTGTTTTTTCGCTCAGTGTCGCCGCCGATGTACAGGGCGAATGGACGGGCCAAGCCATGACGCGCCAAAGTGGCCTTAATCGCCTCTGGAGCGACTGGTTCAGTGTCGAGACCTTCGGGTATGCCGCCGGATATGTTAACTATGCGGTCCGGGTCGATAGAGAGCAACTCTATGGCATCTCGGCGCGATGCTTCAGAAATAGACAAAAGCAAATCGGCCCTTTTCAACCATGAAAGCCGTAGCGCATACCAGTCGGCAAAGTCGGGCTTGGAGTAATGCGGCGTGATGTCGGCAACACGCAGAGGTATCAAGTCATATAGCGTAGCGGAGTAGACTTGGGCGGGAGATTTAAATCGCAAATCTGGAACTGGGCACAGGTTCTGGCCGGTGCTGAAAAGACTGGAAATATGTACAACGTCACAACGGAACGGAGCGATAAAGCTCGAATACGCCGCGGAGGCCAGCGGCTCATCCGCGCCACCGTGTCTGAACGGTGGCGTTTTCCACCTGAACGCGTTGGGCATTTTGATAATTCGCCGGTCTGGAAGAGGAGGATGATACTTGGTGGGCGACGGTTCGGCCGTGACCAGGGCCATGATTTCCCGCATTTCGGCCTGAGAACACATGGCGGCGAATAACGCACTTGTATAGCGCCCGATACCCCGCTGGCCCGTCGGCTTCTGGCAAATTTGAAGATCAGTCAGTATTCGCCTGGAGCCGCTATATGAGTTGTTCATAGTCATTCCTTAATTCTCATGCAAATTTCAACTCCCCCCAAAGCGTTCACCGAGGCCTTTGGGAGGGGTTGGAAGTCAGGCTTTTTTTATTGACCGTTTGCCGGGCATGTATAGCGTTATCAACCAAACGTGTGTCAATGGGGGAGTTGGCAGCCCTGAAGCCTGTCACGTACCTGGACTGGGCATGGGCGGCTCAGCATCAAACTGAAGGTTCTCCAGCGGTTTAACGTAAGACTCATTATTGGTGACCACAATATCGATTACGCATCTACGGTCAAGAAGGCAGTTTTTGAGTAACCCCACAGGATTTTTAGACGAAAATTTAGTCAGCCTTTTCCTGATCATGTCCACATAAAAGACATGCTTAAAATTTTCAAAAACCCACACGCAAAAGTCGTAAGGATTGACCGTTTGGAACCTCAATTGAACAAACGCGTTGAATTCCATATAAATTAATGGGTTAAAACGCTGAAGAAGTCGCAGTTGGTTCTCAAAAATCGGGAACTCATTTCCCTCTGTATCTATTTTAATAAAATCAAGCCGCTCTATATTGTATTTGGCTACCAGATCGGCCAGCGTCACCATTGGAACAGGTTGACCGTTACCGTCATTGGTCACGTGGCCGCCAGTACTATGTTCGAAAAAACTGACAACACCAGGTTCGCGTCCTACAGCCACATTGTCAGTCACCACGTTCGCCAGATGGTTGGCAGCGATATTGGCGTTCAACAATTCATATATATTGGGGCCAGCCTCAATGGAGATGACTTTGCCTTTGGGGGTATGCCTGGATATCAAAGTCGTGGTAACTCCGATATTGGCCCCAAGATCCATGCAAACGGCGTCATCTGGAACCACAGCATTTAAAATACAGTCAAGGTCCCGGTTCATATTGTCAGTTAGACCTTTAAAATAGGGATCGTCTTTGGCCACTCCTCTGAGAGAAGCCGGCATACCACGGATTTTTATTAATTTGAGGGGATAGTCTTCAATTGCAACCGTCGGCGTACTCCTTGTGGCTGTGACTGGGCCCTCCAGATCTTTCCGAGTTACCTCCACAATTCTGGTCGCTTTTGGCCATTTGGCCGCTTCGCAATTTAAAGCGGTTTGCAAAGCGGTTACCTGAGGTTGGGAGGCAGGCTGAGCCGGCGCAGCGGACTTGGGTGCGGCAGGGACCGGCCTGGGTGCGGCAGGGGCCGGCTTGGGTGCGGCAGGGGCCGGCTTGGGTACGGCGGGGGCCGGTTGGGGTGCGGCAGGGGCCGGCTTGGGTACGGCGGGGGCCGGTTGGGGTGGTGGCGCCACCACAAGAGCCTTTTCCGTTCCCCGAAGCTCCTTCAATTTTTTATGAACAATGCGTAGTGGCCTGGTTAGGCGCCAGGAAAAAGAACTTTCTCGCCGATGCAGGCGGTCTTTAAAATGGACCGCGTCAGCAGCCTGTTTTCGTGCTTCCTGTTGGGCGGCCTGCTTCTCGCCTGTAAGCCGCTGGACGGCCGCAGCCAAATTTTTCTTTTCAGCTTCAAGAGCCTGATTAGCCGCCTGCAATTTCTGGCAAGTCTGGGTCAACGACTGTTTTTCAGCCAACCACTTTTCTTTTTCAGCACTCAATTGCCGTACCTCATAGTTGAGGTTGCGTGCTTCAACTTCCAGCTTTTGCCGGGACTTGCTTTCAGCGGACAGTTCTCCGATTGCCAATGCCTGGGCCCGTTCCTTGGTATGCAATTCCGAGTTCTCATCAGTTAAATTCTGAAGCTTGGAACTCAATTCCCGGTTTTCCGTGATCAAGGTTTTTTTCTCCTCGGTCAAATCCCTCAATCTTGCCGTAAGAGATTGCGCTTCCGACTGGATATTCTGAATTCTGGCGATCCAGTCTTGTTCCCGGGCGGTCAGGGCCTGTTCTCTGGCGGTCTGCAGATATTCCCTTGAGGTCAGCGCTTGTTCTCTCAAGCTCAGATATTCTCTGCCGGAAAGATCGGTGTCTGTGGATTTCGGGTCTCGCATAGTCAGGTCCTTACATTAGACAAATCAAAGTTCATACGTTCCAATGGAATAATTTTCGGGGCGCGCCGTCAGGCCGGGGGAGATTTGAGTATCCAGGTCAAGGTATCCCGCAGGGGCGGTCTTTCCAGCCGCATCTTCTTCACCAAGATGGGTAGTTGAATGGTCAGGGGATGGTGATCGGCAGTCGGTCAAAGCCCAGGGCGGCCAGGCGCTCCATGGCCAGGCAGAATTTCAGTCACGCCGACGCCTCGTTTCAGCGGCCGCTCTTTTAAGATCTTCATCGACCATGATTTGGCAAAGCGCTTCCAGCGTGGTTTGGGCTTCCCAGCCCAGGCGCGCCCTGGCCTTGGCCGGGTTGCCGATCAGCAGTTCCACCTCGGCCGGCCGGTAAAACTTGGGGTTGACCCGCACCAGAACCCGTCCGGTCGCCCGGCAAACCCCCTCTTCCGCTTCAGCCGCTCCGCGCCAGCCAAGGGGCAAACCGGCGGCTTCAAAGGCCAGAGTGACAAAATCGCGGACCGTTTCAGTGCGCCCGGTAGCCACGACATAGGTGTCGGGCTGGGGAGCCTGCAACATGCGCCACATGCCCTCAACGTATTCTTTGGCGTAGCCCCAGTCACGCTTGGCCGAAAGATTGCCAAGCTCCAGAACATCCTGAAGCCCCAGTTTAATCCGGGCCGCCGCATCGGTGATTTTGCGGGTTACAAAGTCAAGCCCGCGCAACGGTGATTCGTGATTGAACAAAATGCCGCTGCACCCGAAAATGCCGTAACTTTCGCGATAGTTGACGGTCATCCAGTGGGCATATAGTTTGGCCGCGCCGTAAGGGCTGCGGGGGTAAAACGGGGTCTCCTCCGCTTGCGGCACGGCCTGCACCTTGCCGAACATTTCCGAGCTGGAGGCTTGATAAAAACGGGCCTCACTTTTGTGAGCCCGAATCGCTTCCAGCAGATGCACAGGGCCCAGCCCGGTAATGTCCATGGTGGTGATCGGCTGGTCAAAAGAAACGGCGACGAAGCTTTGGGCGGCCAGATTATACACTTCATCGGGCTTGATCAGCTTGACCAGACGCATGGTTGACGACAAATCCGTCAAATCATGCTCCACCATCTCCAGTTGCGGGCGCCCAAGGGCCTTGAGATATTCCAGGCGCCAGAAGTTGACGGAACTGCTGCGGCGGTAAGTGCCGTAAACCTGATACCCTTTTTCCAGTAACAAAGCGGTCAGGTAGGCGCCGTCTTGTCCGGTGACTCCGGTTATAATGGCTGTTTTTCGCATATAGACTCATAGATGGACAAATGACAATGCGGGTTATCCTACCACTTATATGGCTGAATTGCAACACCGGTTGAATTGTAACTGGAATCATGAAAGATTTTATGATACCATGCCGGTATTCCGAAGTTCGGCTTAGCACGCGGACATCAGGCTAAATCAAACGGACCTTTAAGCATGATCAGCATCATTCTATGCGGCGGAGCCGGCTCCAGGCTGTGGCCGGTTTCGCGGGAAACCCACCCCAAGCCTTTCCTGGCCCTGCCCGATGGGGAGAGTCTTTTGGAAAAGTCCTTCAGCCGGGCCAAAGCCCTGCCGGCGACTCGCGAGATTTTCACCATCACCAATCAGGCCCTGCTTTTCAAAGCCGCCCAGGCCGCCGAACGGGCCGGGGCGGATCAGGTGGCCTATATCCTTGAGCCTTTCGGCCGCAACACCGCTCCGGCGGTGGCCGCCGCCGCCCTGGAAGTTGAAAGGCGTCACGGTGGCCGGAGCATCATGCTGATTCTGGCCGCCGACCACCTCATCGCCGATCAGGCCGCTTTTGCCCTGGCGGTGGATGAAGCCAGGGCCTTGGCCACGGCCGGACACCTGGTGACCTTCGGCATCAAGCCCAAGGCCCCGGAAACCGGTTACGGCTATATAGAAGCCGAGGGCCGGCAGGTTTTGCGCTTCGTGGAAAAGCCCGACGCCCGGACGGCCGCCGAATACCTGGCTACCGGTCGATTTTTGTGGAATTCAGGCATGTTCTGTTTTATGGCCGAAACATTTCTGGAGGAGATGCGCCGTCACGCTCCGGAGCTTTTGAGCGCTGTGGAAAAAACCCTGGCCGCCTCGCAAAATTACGGCTATGGCCGAAACGCCCTGAAACTTGAACCCGGCGCCTTTGCCGCCGTGCCGGATATTTCCGTCGACTACGCCCTGATGGAAAAATCGGAACGGGTGGCGGTGGTGCCCTGTGATATCGGCTGGAGCGACATCGGGTCCTGGACGGCCCTGAGCGCTCTGAACCCGGCCGACGACTGCGCCAATCGTATGAATGAGGCGGATAACGTCATTGTGGAAGACAGCAGCGGCTGCGATATCCACAGCCAAGGTCGCCTGGTGGCCGCTCTGGGCTTGAAGAATATTATGATTGTCGACACCCCGGACGCTCTTCTGGTCGCCGATAAAAACAGGGCTCAGGATGTCAAGCGCATCTATGACCGCCTCAAGCGTGACGGCCGTGAAGTGTACAAGCAGCACCGCACCGAATATCGGCCCTGGGGCTGCTACACCGTACTGGAAACCGGGCCGCGTTTTAAAATCAAGAGGCTGAAGATTAAGCCCGGGGCCTCGGTCTCCCTGCAGTTGCACCATCATCGCAGTGAACATTGGATCGTGGTCCACGGCATGGCCGAGGTCACCTGTGACGGACGGGTGTTCCTGGTCGACACCAACGAATCCACCTACATCAAAGCCGGGCACAAACACCGGGTGGCCAACCGGGGTCTTCTGGATTTGATCATGATCGAAGTGCAGAGCGGCGAATACCTGGGGGAGGATGATATCATCCGTTTCGATGACCAATACGGCCGTTTGGAGGAAAAATCATGAGCCGACTGACCGCTTTGCTCCCCATGAAAGGTCATTCCGAACGGGCGCCCAACAAGAACATCCGTGATTTCGCCGGGCGGGGGCCGCTCTTCCGTCAGGTCTATGACCTCCTGGCCGCCTGTGAGCGGGTGGCCGAGATCATCATTGACACCGACAGCCCCCGCATCATGGAATTGGCCGAAGGACTGCCCAAGGTAAAAATTGTCGAGCGGCCGAAAGCTCTGCACGGGGATCTGGTCTCCATGAATGACATCATCGCCCACGATTTGACCCAGGCCGCCCACGAACACCTGCTCCAGACCCACTCCACCAACCCTTTGCTGAGCAAAGCCACCCTGGAGGCGGCCACGGAACGCTATTTCCAGGCCCTGCCGGAGCATGACAGTCTCTTTTCGGTCACCGCCCGGCAAAACCGTTTCTATTGGCCGGACGGGCGGCCGGTCAACCACAATCCGGAAGAACTTCTGCGCACCCAGGATCTGCCGCCCCTGTATGAGGAGAATTCCTGCTTCTACTTCTTTTCCCCGGAATCGTTCCACCGGGCCAACAGGCGGCGCATCGGCCAACGGCCCGTGCTCTTCCCCATGTCCAAGCTGGAGGCCGTGGATATCGACGATGAGGATGACTTTGCCCTGGCCGAAGCCCTGGCCCGTCGGCTTCAGAGGGCCTGAAAGAGACTCAGATGATAAGCAGCGGCGAAATACGAAAAAAAATGAAGGCCGGGCAAGCTTCCCTGGGCACCTGGCTGCAGATCCCCAATCCGGATGTGGCCGAAATCATCGGCCGCCTGGGCTATGACTGGGCCGCCGCGGATCTGGAGCACGGAGCATTCACTCGGGCTGATTTGCCCAATATTTTCCGGGCCCTGGAACTTGGGGGAACCCTGCCTTTCGCCCGCCTTCTGGAGGTCAGCCGGTCCCAGATCAAAGGCGCCCTGGAGTCCGGCGCCCGGGGCTTGATCTTGCCGATGATCGAATCACGGGAACAGCTCGATTACGCCATTGCCGAGGCCCTGTATCCGGGAGGCCGGGAATTCGCCTCCGGCCGCCGGGGGGTTGGCTTCTGCCGGGCCAACCTCTATGGGCAGGAACTGGACCGGCACACCCGGCCCGGGCCGGGGCCGTCCCGCGATATCGTTATCGTGGCCCAGATTGAGCATGCCAGGGCCATAGAGAACCTTGAGGCCATCTTCGCCCATCCCCGGCTGGATGCCTATATGGTCGGCCCCTATGACCTCTCGGCCTCCATGGGCCTCACCGGTGATTTCACCCACCCGGATTTCCAGGCCGCCATGGCCGCCATGGCCGCTTCGGCTGAAAAATGGCGGATCCCCAAAGGCACCCATGTGGTCCGGCCCAGGCCTTCAGAGCTTCAGGCCCGCCTGGAAGAGGGTTATGCTTTCATCGCCTATGGCCTTGACGCCGTCTTCCTGACGGAAGCGGCGAGAAACCCTCTGAAGCCGGTTGGGACCCGGGGCCGACTCCGACGAAACCTGATCGACAGCCGCAACCGGCTGCCCGGGTCGAAATAAGGGGTGAGACCATGAAAGTGACTGTTTTCGGCGGCTCCGGTTTTTTGGGCTCCCATTCGGCCGATAAGCTCAGCGAGGCCGGGCATGAGGTGACCATTTTTGATATCCGCCCCTCTCCCTGGCTTCGCCCGGATCAACAAATGATCGTCGGCGACATTTTGGATGACGGGGCTGTGTCGCGGGCGGTGACCGGGGCGAACGCGGTCTACAACTATGCCGGCCTGGCCGACATCGGCGAAGCCAATCTCCGGCCGGTGGACACCGCGGCCTATAATGTGCTGGGCAACGTCAAAGTGCTGGAGGCCTCGCGTCAGGCGTGCGTGGGGCGCTTCATCTTCGCCAGCACCCTGTATGTTTACGGCAAGAGCGGCGGCTTCTACCGCTGTTCGAAGCAGGCTTCCGAACTTTACGTGGAGCATTACCGCCAGGAATACGGGCTGGAATATACCATTCTGCGTTACGGCTCCCTTTACGGGCCCCGGGCCGACCGGCGCAACGGCATCTACAAGTTCGTGCGCGAGGCTATGGAAACCGGAGTCATCACCTATTACGGCACCCCGGAGGCCCTTCGCAACTATATCAATGTAGAGGATGCCGCCATCTGCAGCGTCGATATTCTCGACGCGGCTTTCGCCGACACCAATATAGTCCTCACCGGTCAGCAGTCAATGCGGGTGACCGACCTGTTCAAGATGATCAGCGAAATTTTGGGACGCCCCCTTCAATACAATTTCGCCCACGACGAACACAGCAACCATTACGACATTACCCCCTATGCCTTCCATCCCCGCCTGGGCAAAAAAATGGCCCCCCGCTGTTCGGTGGATCTGGGGCAGGGGCTGCTGAGCATCATAGAAGACATTCACCGGGAACTCAACCCCCATCTTAATTTTGAAATGGCCTTCCCCTGCCGCGGCGGGCCGGATGAATGACTCACAGCGGGGCCTTATGAAAATCGCGGTCACCACCTCAACATTTGCCGAGCAGGATCCGGGTCCGCTGGATCTGCTGCGGGCCAATTTTGACGAAGTGCGCCTCAATCCCCACGGGCGAACCCTCAGCGCTGAGGAAACTGTGGGTTTTTTGGCGGGCTGTGCCGGGGTCCTGGCCGGCACCGAGCCTTACAGCGCCGAACTCTTCGCGGCCCGACCGGAGTTGCGGGTTGTCTCCCGCTGCGGGGCGGGCTTGGACAGCGTGGATCTCAAGGCGGCCGCCGCCAAGGGGGTGGCGGTGCTCAATACCCCCGACGGGCCGTCACCGGCGGTGGCTGAATTGACCCTGGCGCTGGCCCTTGATCTGGCCCGCCGAATTTCCCTTCATGACCGGAATCTCAGGAATGGGGCCTGGAGAAAACGTCTGGGCCGGCTGTTGGCCGGGCAGCAGGTGGCGGTCATCGGGTACGGCCGCATCGGCCGGCGGGTGGCCGGGCTTTTTCGGGCCCTGGGCTGCCGGGTGGCGGTCTGTGATCCCTATGCGGATTCCGGGGAACTGCCCAACAGGCCGCTGGCGGAGCTCCTGCCTTGCAGTGACGGACTGACCCTGCATTGCGCCCCACCGCCCGGAGGCCCGCTTTTGGGCCGGGCCGAGCTGGCCCTGATGAAGCCCGGGGCCTGGCTGATCAATGCCGCCCGAGGCGGGCTGGTCGATGAAGAGGCCCTGGCCGAGGCCCTGGCCGAGGGCCGGCTTTCCGGGGCGGCCCTGGACGTTTTCGAACGAGAACCCTATCAAGGGCCGCTGACCGGGCTGGATACGGCCTTGCTGACTCCCCACATCGGCTCTTATGCCCGCGAGGCCAGAATCGGCATGGAACGGGAGGCCGCTGAAAATTTGCTCCGGGGTCTGGGCCGTGACGACTGAAACCGTTTTTCTGTCGCGGCCTTATCGGCCGGGCATGGCTTTATACGGCGGCCGCGATTCCTTCCGGATGGCGCCGGACGGCGATCTGAGCCGGGGGCATTCGGCCAACTCCCTCAACATTTCTTTCTCCAATCACGACGGCAGCCATCTCGACTTGCCCCGCCATGTCCATCCGGAAGGGCGGACTCTGGACGATTATCCGGCAGAGTATTTCATTTTTCAACGCCCGGCGGTGCTGGCCGTCAGACCGGCCAGGGGGCGTTACCTCGGCGCCGCCGATTTTATGTCCGCTGATATTCCGAAAGGCGCCGACCTGATTCTCATTAAGACCGGGGTTCCTTATGAGTCTGAGAGTTATTGGCGCGACAATCCCGGCTTGGACCCCGGCGGAGCCGAGTTCCTCAAAAGCCTGGTTCCCGCGCCGCGTTGCCTGGGCCTGGATTGCATTTCGGTCAACGCCTGGTCTGACCGCGGTCCCGGCCGGGCCGCTCATCGGATTCTGCTGGCCGAACCGGCAATTCTTATTCTGGAAGACCTTGATCTCAGCCCCCTGGACCGGCCGGGCCTGAGCTTGGGGCAGGTGACGGTCGCCCCCCTGAGGCTGGCCGGCGCCGACGGAGCCCCGGTTACGGTGCTGGCCGAACTGATTGCTTCCGAAGAGCCTGCCAGGAACCCCGGGGCCAAGTCCGGCGAACCCCGGTCGGCCGCCGCCGCACAACTAAAGAGAAAAACAAAATGAATAACGGGCTCCAGGCCATTGTTTTCGACTGCGACGGCGTCATTCTGGAATCCGCGGATATCAAGTCCCGGGCCATCTTCAAACTCGGCGAACCCTTTGGCCCTGAAATTCAGCGGCGTTTTTACGAACACCACCTCCGGCATACCGGGGTGAGCCGTTATGAGAAGTTCGCCTGGCTTTACCGAACCGAGCTGGGCCGGGAAATAAGCCCGGAAGAATCGACCCGCCTGGGGCATCTTTTTGCCGGCTATTGTGGCGAAGCTGTGCGTCAGGCGCCCTTTGTTCCAGGTTTTGAAGCGGTGCTGGCTGAATGCCAGGGCCGGCTGCCCCTTTTTGTGGCCTCCGGCACGCCTCATGAGGAACTCTGCCAAATCTTGGCCGAGCGGGGGCTGAGGGATAAATTCACCGCGATCTTCGGCGCCCCGCCGGCCAAAAGTGAACTCTTGTCCCGTATCATCAGCGGGAATGGCTTGCGCGCCGACCGGGTCTTGATGGTCGGCGACGGGGAGACCGATTTGCAAGCCGCCCACGACAACGGAACTCTTTTTTACGGCCGGGGAGAGTTGTTCAAAGACCGGGGACTGCCCTGGTCTCTCGATTTGACCGGGCTTGGAAAGTATTGGCGGGGACTTGTCTGATGTTGGGAACCGATATCCTCATTATTCGGGTATGAGTTTGATTAAAGCGCGAACCAATTTGCCGGTCGATCGTTTGCGAAGCCGGGCTTTCAAACGAGGGCGGTCTAAAAGCAACATTATGATGACTTTGCGCATCCAGGCGGCGTTTTTATAGCGGTTTAACAAGCGCTGATCCCAGAATGGCGCTTCGGATCGACGGCCTTGGGGGAGCCCATCGTGACCTGGCGACAGATGCAGGATACGTTCCTGGAAAGATTCTTCATTCGCTTCCACTATTTCTTTGACGGCCCCGGCCGCGTAATGTTCCGGAGGCTCTTCGGCGAAAATATTGGCGTGGGCCTGAAGAAACGCCCGGGCCCGATTCCGGATATCGACGCCGGCCTTAAGATCGGCCAGGGTCCGTTCCAGCGCTCCTGCCAATGATGCCGTGGAAACGCTGACTTGAAAGGCTCCCATCGGGTTTTCCTGATATTTAGGGAATTTCTCTCCGTGAGGGTTATGGTAAATGGCCGGCTTACCCAAGGCCAGGGCCTCCAGAATGCAGGTGGAAAAACGGCTTATCAATAAAGAGCCGCTTTTGATTTCCTCATAAATGCTGTTGTTTGAAACCGCCAGGGGCGACAGGTCGGCCTGGTCCGCCGGGTGTTGGGAGACGACAAAATCAAGCCCCACCTGCCGGCAGGCGGCCACGGCTGATTCCAGATAAGCCTGGCGGGCGTCTTCCAGCACTCCGTAAGAAAAATTCACATTGATCACCGCCCGGGGTCGGGCGGGGAAACATATTTCCTCGCCCAGCAGCCGGCGAACGGTCGGCAGCCCCACTACGGTGTTTTTTGGTTTGGAATATATTGACCGATAGTACTCGCCCGGCAACAGCAAGTGATCTGGGTGACGGTAGGGCAGATGTTTTTTGACCGGCGGGGCCGGCGGCTCCAGCAAAAAATCGTCATTGATGCCCTCGTAAAAGCCGATAACGGGTATTTGGCGTTGTTTGAGGGTCAGCACCAAGAGCCGGAAAAAGCCCCAGTCCCCGGCCACCAGGTAGGCCCGGGCGTTTAAAAACAAAGGGCAGATCCGCAGGCAGTCAAACCTGAAGAGCCTGATATCGGAATAGGCGGCCGCCTCCTCATCGGATATGGCCCTGGCGATGGAAAACGGCTTTGAATCAGAGATATCACAGATGACGTTCTTGATGGCCATTTCGTCAAGCCGCCTGGCCACGGCCACGAAATTGCGCACCTGGTAATCCGCATTGGCCACCATGACCACCGCCCCGGCCACGGCCTCCAACAGTTCCGGATCAGGGCAGGCCGGTTCATCAAGCGTTGACTCCTCCGAGTGACGCAAGGCCTGGATCAAGGGCTCCGTAAGGCCATATTTTCTGAATACCTCCGATGATTCAATTCTCTCCGGCAGCCGGCTCTTCAAAGAGGAATCATGGCCGGCATATTTCTTCAGACGTAGCCAGGTCAGCCCGGTGAACCGTTCGGCAAATTCCCGCCAATCGTCCAGGTAACGCTCCAGGGAATTATTTTCCAAAAAAATAAGCGGCATGCGCTCAACAGCCGCAACCGCGTCATCAATTTTTCCAGGTGACAGGGAAGCCGTTGCTGACCCGCGGGTGATTCTCCAGTAATAAAGATCTTCCGGCAGAGCCTCAATCGAGTCGGCCCAGAGGACGGCCCGGGTCACAAATTCAATGTCTTCGTAAAAACCCTTTTCGGTGAACCTGATGCGCTTTTGATCTAAAAAACTTCGTTTATACACCGCGCCAAAGGCGCGGAAGCCGCGCCGACCCCTGATGGTCAGGCTTTTAAATTCACCGGGAATATGCCAGCCATCACTGCTGAGCCTTAAAACCGCCTCTCCGAAGGGGCCGATTTTCAGAATACTGGAAAAAAGCACCTCTGGTTTTGATGCCAGAAGAGCCAGCCGATAACATTCCAGGGCATCACTTCTCAATAAATCGTCGGCGTCCAGAAACGTTATATACTCGCCACGGGCTTCTTCCAGGGCCCGGTTGCGGGCCGCGCCAGGCCCCACATTGTAAGGATTCTTAAACAGGTGAACGTTGTTGGCCGTCTTTCCGAGCTCGGCCATCACCGTGGCCGTGCCGTCGGTGGACCCGCCGTCAATTATCAAAATTTCATAAAAATCGTCGCTTAACGATTGAAGACGAGCCGACTCCACCGCCTCGGCCAGGGTCGCTTCGGCGTTGTAGGCTGGTATGACTATGGAAAAAAGCATTCACTAAAGAGCGGTGACTCTTATTTCTTGACAGCCCCTAATTGCCCAAACTGGAAACATACGGCTCTTTGTAACCCAAGGTTTCCAGCCGCACCTTGGCCGCATCGGCATCCTGCCGGGTGGCGAAATGGCCGACCCTCACCGGCCAGCGCTTAGTAGCCGCGTTCTCGTAGAAATAAGCGGTGAAACCCTGCTGTTCCAGACGGGCCACCCGCCGCCTGGCTTCCTCTTCACTGAAAACCAAATCCACCTGAACCGCAAACTTGCCCTCCCCGCTGCTGGGGCTGAGCATGGACTGACTGTCCTCGGCTTCACCGGCGCCGGGGAGCACGGCCGGCGGATAATACTCGTCGTCGAATTCCGGTTCGGCGCCCTCGGCCAGAGTCTGCCCCTCGTCAGCGGCCAGGGCCGGCGGGTAATTCTCTTCCTCAAAGAAAGAAGCGGCCGGAGCGCCGCTGCTGGAATTCGGCACGGCCCAGCGGCCGCTGCCGGCGCTTATACTTTCAGCCGCCGGCAGATTCACTCGGGCCTGGGCCCGGGAAGCCTGATCCAGGGAACCGCTTTCCCCGGCCCCTTCAGAATCCAGGGGCGGGGGAGTCCAGCCGGGCCAGTTCCAGACCGGATAGGGTTCCTCATCTTCCGCGGCCGGGCTTTGCCCCTCGGCGTTCAGGTCCGTTTCCGGGGGCGGCGGGGTATAGTCGAATTCATCGCTTTCGTAAGGCTCCGAAGGCACGGGCGCCATGGATCGAGGAATGGGCGGCGGAGGAATGGGCGCCTCGGAGGCCGGAGCCCCGGGCGCTTCCGCGGCGACCGTCGTCGGCTGACCCGGATCCTGCTCCAGAACCACTTCCGGTTCGCTGCGGGCTCCGAAACCCGCCAGGTCTTCCACCCAGACCACCAGGTCGCGGCCCCAGCCGGATTGCAAAAAATTGCCCCGGCCGGCCACCACTCCCAAAATAAAGACCCAGCCCAGAACAAAGAGCAGAATTAAAACCTGCACAATAGTATGAATCAGCGATGTTTTGGGCCGGCCGACGGCCGGGGCCGCCGAAGGCCGGCGAGCCGGAAGGGCGGCCGGGCCGCCGCCCGAGGTGACGATCCGCCCCTCTTCCATCACTTCGCTGGGGTCGACCAGATCCGGCGAAAGCTCGTCGACGGATTCCTCCGGGAAGGGCGGAATGAACTGTTCGGAAAGGATTTCCTCAACGCGTTCCAAAGTCTGGTCACGCTGGCTGAGCCCGCTGGTCTCGTCATATGGCGGAAAGTTGAGGCGCCGTTTGGGGAGTCGATTGCCGTTCATCATATTTTATATTCGCCTTCCGAAATTCAAAGTGCGAATGCCGCCCACCAGCGGCCCTCCGGGCTGTTCAGATTCCACACCCGGAGCAGGATCGCGATCAAATATGAGCACCAAAGCCGAAGCGGCTGAAAAATGTAAATGTCCCTGATTTTGTCTTCCTGCTAATAATACATACTACATACGGTCCGGGGTTTCAAGTCCGACTTGCGCCGACCGGCTCCGGGCCTTAAAAAATCAGGCGATTTTTTCTAAAAAGAGCAAGGCTTCCTCAACCGTCAGATTGTCGGCCGGGCCCAGGGAGCGCACCCGCCCGCTTTCCAGGCCGAAGCCCCGGGTCACGGCCACCTCGTTTTCCAGGCCCCAGTCCAGAAAGTCGGCCAGGGTGAAAAGGTGAATGTTGGGGGTATCGTGCCAGCCGTAGGGCAGGCCCCGGGTCATGGGCATCCGCCCCCGCATGGTCAGATCGAAACGCACCCGCCAGTGGCCGAAATTGGGAAAGGAGATGATGCCCCGGCGGCCCACCCGCAGCATTTCGGTCAGCACGGTCAACGGGGCCTTGAGGGTCTGGAGGGTGCTTTCCAGAATAACGTAGTCAAAGCTCTGGTCGGCGAAGTCGCCCAAACCCTGGTCCAGGTCGATATTCAGGACCGGCACGCCCCGCTCAATGCTTTTGACCACGGCCAGGGGGTCCAGCTCCACCCCCTGCCCCCGGACGTTCAGGGTTTTGATGAGCTTGGCCAAAAGGTCGCCGTCGCCGCAGCCCAGATCCAGAACCGAGGCCCCCCGGGGCAGTTCGTCGAGGATGACCTGATCCTGCCAGCGACCGATCAGGTCGGGGGACTCCTCGTAACTGTTCATCAGGGCCAGCATCCTGGCCACCAGTGAGGAATCAATGTTGTCGGCGGCAAAAGCCTTAAGTTCCCGGAGGCTGGGGCCGGACCGGACCGTTTCTTTCGGGTCGCTCATGGGTGATCCTTCAGTGTCGCAGAAAACTGTCGATCAGGCGGCTGACGGTCTCGGTCTCAACCAGGAAGGCGTCGTGCCCGTAGTGGGAGGGAATGTCCACATAGGTGACCGAGCGCCCGGCCCGACACATGGCCTGAACGAATTCCCGGCAGAGTTCCGGGGGAAAGAGCCAGTCCGAGGAAAAGGAGACCACCAGACTGCGGGCCTTGATCAGGGCGGCCGCCCGGACCAGATCGCCATCGCCCCAGGCGGAGGCGTCGTAATAGTCCATGGACCTGGTGATGTAGAGATAGCTGTTGGCGTCGTAACGCCGCACAAAGCTCTCGCCCTGGTGCCGAAGATAGCTTTCCACCTCGAATTCCACCCCGGTGGGGGTAAAGTCAGGGGCGCTTTTGTCCTGGAGCCGGCGGCCGAACTTGTGGCCCATGCTCTCTTCCGACAGATAGGTGATGTGGGCCAGCATGCGGGCCGCGGCCAGGCCCATCAGCGGCGGGGAGCCGTCGTAATAATCCCCGCCGTTGAAATTGGGGTCGTTGATGATGCTGTGGCGGGCCACGGAGTTGAAGCCCAGGCCCTGGGCGGTGATGCGGTAAGCCGCCGAAAGGATGATCAGACGGCGCACCATCTCCGGTCGGCTGAGGGCGATTTCCAGGGCCTGCTGGCCGCCGACCGAGCCGCCGACGACCGCATACAGGCTGGCGATGCCCAGGCGGTCCAGAAGCATCAACTGCAAACGGGCCCAGTCGCCCACGGTGACCACCGGAAAAGTGAGGCCGTAGGGCCGGCCGGTGACCGGGTTCAGGCTCATAGGCCCGGTGGAGCCGTAGCAGCTGCCGATGACGTTGGCGCAGACCACGAAAAAACGGCGGGTGTCGATGGGTTTACCGGGGCCGACCAGTTCGTCCCACCAGCCGGGCTTGTTTTTCCGATAGTCCCTTAAGGGACCGCTGGGGTCGCTGTCCCAGCCGGCCAGATGGGCGTCACCGGTCAGGGCGTGGCAGACCACGATGGCGTTGTCTTTGGCGGCCGACAGTTGGCCATAGCTTTCGTATTCGATCTCCACCGGAGCCAGAAGGCCGCCGGCTTCCAGCTTCAGGGGCGAATCCGGGTCGAAAAGCACAATCTTTTCGGCCCGGGTGTAGCCCACCGACTGGGGATGTTCCGGTCCGTGAACCGGCCGGTTGGAAGGTCCGTCAACGCTCATGAAAGGGCAGATCCTTGGGGGCCTGAAAGGCCTGTTGTTTTATCCTGTCTATTATAAGACTATTTCAGTTCTTTGTCCACCAGGGCGTGTCTTTGTGTCTTTGGGTGCGGCTTGAATCTCATGGTTGGAAGCAGTAAAATTACAGTTCCTGCGGTCTAATATTAATGATAATAAGGACGGCGGTTCGGGATGATGGCGTATTTCTAAAGGCGTCCGGCAAACATCATTCCAAGAGGCACTGCAAAAATTTTGTCGCTCATGGGAATAAGCTCCCGGCCGGTGTAGACGATAAGTCCCCGGACGAAATGGTCACCCAGGGCCTCGCGTAATGAAACCAGGCCTTTGATGTCATGTGAGGCCACGCTGGCGGCGAGCTTCACTTCCACGGCGGCCACGCGCCCGGCCCGGTCTTCCAGAACGACATCAACCTCTTCGCCGCCTTGGGAACGGTAGTGGTACAGCGACACCGGGTGTTCCGTCCAGCCGCTTTGCTTCAGCAACTCTCCGGCGACGAAAGATTCCAGAAGCCGCCCGGCCAACATCGGGTCGTCGGCCAGGCGTTCCGAGTCCGCCCCGCAGAGATGGCAGGCCAGGCCGGAATCGCAGACATGAATTTTGGGCGACTTTACCAGCCGCTTGCTCAGATTACTCGACCAGGCCGGCAGGAACCAAATGAGAAACAAAGCCTCCAACAGGGGAATATAGCGGGCGAGAGTGCTGACCGGCATCCCCACACTGCGAGCCAGTTCAGCCTGATTGTGCAGAGTGCCGGAGCGGGCGCCTAAGAGGCGCAGAAGACGGATAAGACCGCTGATGTCCCGGATGTTGGCCATGTCGCGAACATCGCGCTCTACCAGGGCGGTGATAGCGGAAGAGGTGTGCGCTTCGGGATTTCTACGCCAGAATCAGGGGCAAAAGCAATCTTTCGCAAAAGGCCATTACCGCCGTGGCCAGAGAAAGCTTTTAATCGTCAGCGGAACTCTACTCATACTTTGGGGAAGGTTCAGTCAAGAGTCTTCGGAACGGCCGTCGTTTTTCTGGTGGGTGCCAGCCAGTTGAAACAATCTCAAGGGGTTAGACCTTTATGGCCTAACCCCTTGATTTAAGTGGTCGGGACGACTGGATTTGAACCAGCGACCCCCTGAACCCCATTCAGGTGCGCTACCAGACTGCGCCACGTCCCGCAAATAAGGGAATATAGCCGATCATGTTTTGGATGTCAACTATAATTTTAAATCCCTTTCAAAGTGCATTGCCTTTTTCACATCATATCATATAATGAAGAAACAGGGCATGACCTTTGTATCACAGCAGCAATTCTCAAAGTAGCTTTCCATCTTCAAGTGCTCTGGTCATAGCCGGGCAAAAAGTGCGATTTTTGCCCGGCAGGGGACGGATCGGCCGACCTGGCCGGTCGCTCCGCTCCGTCGCCCTCTCCGGGGCGACCGGCTATTTCTATAATCGGGCCTACTTTGAGAATTGCCGGTATCACAGGCTCAAATGATCAGGTCGCCGAAAACCGCGCCCTGACCCGAAAACTGATTGCTTGGAACGGTAATACTCAAAAATAAGGTTTTTGCGCAAAATGAACACAGCCATCATGCTCGGCGCCGCGATTTTACTGGTGCTGATGAACGGCCTTTTCGTGGCCGCGGAATTCGCCTTTGTCAAGATCCGGCCAACCCGCCTGGAAGTTCTGGCCCGGGAGGGCGACCAGCGGGCCCAGGCCGCTCTCTTCGGCCGGGAAAATCTCGACGCCTACCTCTCAGTCTGCCAGTTGGGCATCACCCTGTCCAGCCTGGGGCTGGGCTGGCTGGGGGAACCGGCCGTGGCCGCCCTGCTCCGGCCCCTCTTCATCGCCCTGGGCGTTTCCAGCCCCGCCCTGATGCAGACTCTGTCGGTGGTGGCCGGCTTTTCCATCATCACCTTCGCCCATGTGGTCTTCGGTGAACTGGCCCCCAAGACCATCTCCATCCGGGCGGCCGAGGCCACGGTTCTGCTGCTGTCCAGACCCATGCGCTTCTTCTATTTCCTCTTTCTGCCGGGAGTCAAGGTCCTCAACGCGGCGGCCAACCTGACCGTCCGGCTGGCGGGCGCGGCCGATCTTCACTCCCTCGAGGCCCATTCCACCGACGAACTGAAGATCCTCATCGCCGAATCCAAGGCCGGCGGGCAACTGGACGAAGACGAAGAGCGCTTCGTCAACAATATTTTCAACCTCGACCGCCGCTACGCCCGGGACATCATGGTCCACCGCACCCGGGTCTCGGCCCTGTCCACCGGCCAGACGGTGGCCGAGGCCATTGAAGTGACCCTGGAAAAAGGCTACACCCGATTTCCCCTGTACCGGGAAGGCGACAAGGACGACGTGCTGGGCTTCCTGCACGTCAAGGACCTGTTGAAGCAGCCCCCGGACGAGACCCTGAAGGGTTTCGCCCGGCCGGCCCTCTACATTTACGACCACCTGCCCATTGACGAAGTTCTGGAGCATATGCGGGGCGAAAACCAGCAGTTCGCCCTGGTCTGGGACGAATACGGCAGTTGGCAGGGCCTGATCACCATGGAGGACGTGCTGGAGGCCATTGTCGGCTACCTTCAGGACGAGTTCGACCATGAGGAACCCAAGGTCAGCCCCCGGGCCGACGGCGCCTTTATTGTGGACAGCACCGTCTCCCCGGATGAACTGAAGGCCTGTCTGCCCCTGGAACTGGGGCCGGACGCCGAGGAGCACTACCACAGCCTGGCCGCCCTTCTGGTGGAAAAATTCGGCGAACTGCCTCAGGAGGGGGATTCCCTGGAACTCTACAACGTTAAATTCACGGTGCTGAAAATCGACGGACACACCATCAGCAAGCTTCTGGTCAGGTCCCTGGACGAGAAGCCGCCGAAAACTCTTGAAGACCAATGAAATTCCCTGTCGGGTCCGCCCCCCCGGAAAAGTTCTAAAACTTCCTCTGCCAGGCGTATTCCCTGGAAGTGACGAAATCCTCCAGGCGGCGCATCCTCTTTTCCACGCCCCGGGCCCGGCGGCTCAACTGTTCCATGGCCGCCGACGGGTCGAGCTGGGTCTGGAGCCAGATGTCCCGCTCCTCCTGGGTATCCAGGCGCTCGGCCGGGGCCGGACTCATGATCAGGGCGGCGGCCAGGTAGGCGATGACGGTCGGCCAGAAGAAGAGGAAAACCGTGGCCAGGATCAGGATCAGCCGCACCAGGCCCACCGGCCAGCCGAAATAGCCGGCCAGGCCCTTGGCCACCCCGAAGATGACCCCGTCGTTGGCCCGGAAAGGCCCGTAAGTCTTGAGCTGGGCAGTGAAGCCGCGCCGGCCCCGGGGTTCGTAGTCTTTAAAGCGATCGGTCATGCTCTCCTCCCTTCCGGGAACTGTCGGTCGACAGGATGATATCTTCCAGAGCGCTCAGGCGGGTTTCCAGAGCGCTCAGAGTTCTTTCCAGGTGACGGGCAGCCTCCAGGGTCCGGGCCCGCTCGGCCCGGGCGTCGGGCCCGCTGAAAACCTTGAGCGCCAGCACGATGAAGCCGATGGCGATGAGGATCAGGGGCAGCCCAATGATCAGAAATAAGACGGCGACTCCCATGTTTGTCTCCTTCGGGTCTGACGGCCCGGGTTGTTTTCAATAAGTCAGGCCGTTAAAACAATATACCGGTAATATATCAGCCCTGATTTTTTTATTCCAATGGAATTATCCGGCGCCAGGCCTGGGGGATTCATTTGTTCGAGAGGCGGTCTTTGAGCTCCCTGAGTTCCCGGGCCAGGGAGTCGTCAAGCTCGGCAAAGGCCCGCTCGCGCTCCTCTTGCCGGCTGTTGGCCGGGCGGCGGGCGCCGAATTCCAGCTCGGCTTCGGCCTCCAGCCTGTCCAGGCGGCTGTCCAGGCGTTCCAGCTTCAGACGGGCCCCGGTCAGGTCATAGCGCTTCATCTGGTCGGAAGCCTTCAGGCTCTTGGAGGCCCGCTGCTCCCGGTGACCCATGAGCTGTTCCTTTTCGCGGACCTGGGCCAGCTTGGCTTCCAACTGGTCGATCTCAGCCCGGTATTTCCCGACTACGCCGGCCAGGTCGGCCTCCTGGGTCCGGATCTCTTTCAAAAGATCCTCGGCGGCCCGCTTTTCCAGCAGAGCTTCCCTGGCCAGGTCATCCCGGCCTTTGGCGGCGGCGCTCTCGGCCCGGCCCAGCCACAGCGCCCTCTTTTCTTCAGCCTGGGCCAGGCGACGGCTGTTTTTGCTCTGGTCGGCCATGGCCTGGGCGCAGGCGGCCTTGATTTCCACCAGGGTGTCTTCCATTTCGGCGATGATGAGCTTGACCATCTTGGCCGGATTTTCGGCTTTATCGAGCATGGCGTTTAAATTGGAACTGATGATGTCGGCGAAACGGGAAAAAATGGACGGCATGGCTTGCTCCTTTTCGGCCGGACATTTCATGACGGGCCGGGCCGCTTAAATTTTATAATTGACCTGCGGCGGTCAGTCAGGTATAGAGCAAGAGAAGGGCCAAAAATGTCAAAAGCGTTTTTTAAATCAACAATCTGTAATTATTTGATTAATTTCCTCAACCGCGCCAGGCGGGCTTCAATCTTGAACAGCCCTGATGACTTATCAGGCTAAATATTATCCAAATAAAGCAATTTATTTCGTGGCTTTCGCCTTTTGACTTTCGGCCCGCTTTTGCCTACACTTATATAATCAGTCGGCTACGGAGCGAGAAATGGTCCCCCCGGGCAGCGTCGAAACCTTCAGTCAGCACGAAATTCTCAGCCTGGACCGGGCCTGGCTTCTGGCCCGTTCTCTGGTGGCCGACGATTTCGGCCTGGATTTTGAAGATTTCCGCTCCTGGCCGGTGGACATCAAACGCTTTCCCGAACTGACCCCCGGGGAACTGGCCGAAGGGGTCTTCGCCCAGCTCTTCCGCTATTTCCGTTCCGGCCCGGGTCTGCGGGGCGCCCGGCCCGATTATTACCGCATCTGCCTTTACGACCCGGCCATTCTGAAAGCCGTGGCCCAGGAACCGGGCCTGGACCTGGAAGCCCTGCTGACCTACATCCTGACCCACGAATTCATTCACGTGGCCCGCTTCGCCAAGTTCATGGAACTCTTCAACATCGGCGAGGAGGCCCGTCAGGCCGAAGAGGAAATAGTCCACCGCGAGACCTTCCGTCTTCTGAGCAAGGTCAAACTGGCCGGGCTGGATCTGGTTTTGGAGCTCTACCAAAAACACCGCCTGCCCATAGATTGACGCGCCGGCCGCCCCTAACTTTCCGCCCCTTCAATAAAGGCTGAAAATATGAACGAAACTGAAAAATACAATCCCGACAGGCCGCCCCCCCCTCCCCTGGAAGCCCCCCAATTCAAGGGGCTCAAAAAAGCCTTCGGCGACCGGGAGGCCCAGATGACCGCCCAGGCCTCGGCCGTGGGCCTCACCTTTGCCGTGGCCATTGTCCTGGGCCTGGCCCTGGGCTGGTGGCTCGACCGGAAATTCGGCACCGCCCCCTGGCTGCTCCTGGTCGGTCTCTTTCTGGGCATTGCCGCCGGTTTTAAAAATCTCTTCACCGTCTCGGCCCGCCTGGACCGCCTGGCCCAAAAGGCGGCCGAGGAAAAAAAACATCGGCGGGCAACCGGCCGCCCGCCGGAAGAGACCTCAGAGCAGGGAGGCGCTCTTAATCATGGCCAATGATCTGAATGAGTCCGGACCGAAAATGATCCCCGATCCCAAACTGGGGGAGGCTGTGGCCGGGGCCAGGCGGGTGCGCGCCGGCGCCCGCTGGAGCGCCCTGGCCCTGTCTCTGGCCGGCCTGGCCGGCGGCGGACCAAGCTGGTTCCTGGGCGTGGTGCTGGGGGGCCTTTTGGTGGAGATCAACCTCAACCTTCTGGTCCGGACCCTTTCGCGGGCCGCCGCCTGGCAGGGGCGCAGCCTCCGGCCCACCCTGACCCGCTTCTACCTGGCCTTCGGGGCCACCGCCGTGGCCTGCGTCCTGGTCATCCGGGGCGGCTGGGGGCAGCCCCTGGCTTTTCTGCTGGGCCTTTTGTCTTTTGTGGCCGGACTCTTTCTGGCTCTGTTGAGCTTTCTGATCAAAAAGCCGCAGCCGCCCGAAGAGACCCCATGAGCCTGCCCCCGCCCCGCCTGGCCATCATCGGCGGCCCCACCGGAGCAGGCAAAAGCGAACTGGCCCTGAAAATCGCCAGGGCGATCAATGGGCAAATAATCAACGCCGACAGCCTGGCCCTCTACCGGGGCTTTGACCTCGGCACGGCCAAGCCCGGGCCCGAAGAGCTCCGCCAGGTCCCCCATCACCTGATCGATGTGCTGGACCCTGACCAGTCTTTTGACGCCGCCGCCTATCTGCGGCGGGCCCGGCCCATTGTCGAGGAACTGGGCCGCCAGGGCCGCCCGGCCCTGGCCGTGGGCGGCGCCGGCTTTTATCTGCGCAGCCTGACCCGGGGACTCTTCGAAGGCCCCGGCCGCGACCCGGAATTCCGGGCCCGCCTGGCCACCGAAGTCCAGGCCGGGGCGGACCTTCACGCCCGCCTGACGGCTCTCGACCCGGAAACGGCCGCCCGCCTGGCCCCGGCCGACCGGCCGCGCCTGGAGCGGGCCCTGGAAGTCCTGCATCTCAGCGGCCGGAGCATCAGCCAATGGCAAAGGGAACACGCCCTGGCCGAAAAGCCTTTTGAAACCCTGAGCCTCATCATCGACCGCCGCCCCGAGGAAATGCGGGAACGCCTGGAGAGGCGCACCAGGGCCATGTTTGAAGCCGGCCTGGCGGCCGAAGTGGAAGCGCTGCTGGCCGCCGGCTGGCCGCCGACCCTCAAGCCCTTCGGGGCCATCGGCTACAAGGAAGTTCTGCAATTCCTCCAGGGCCGCCTGAGCCTTGATGAAGCCTTGGGGAAAACCCTTATCGCCACCCGCCGATACGCCAAGCGCCAGCGCACCTGGTTTCGGGGCCAGATGCCCGAGGGGCTCTGGTTCCATCCCGATCAATACGAAGAGATTCTCTCGCGTCTGCGCGGCTTTTTCCGGCTCGGCTGACGAGCCCCGGCTTTGGGGCAAACTATTTTTTCGTCATCAGGCTTAATCAAATTGGGACGGCAAACTGTCAAGTTCCAGCCCGATCACCTTTAAGTTTTCGATAACTCCGATGTGCTGGGGGCAGACCTTTTCGCATTCCCCGCAGGCCACACAGTCCGAGGCCTTTCCCCCCCTCAATACTTCAACCGCATATTGAAGTTGAGCCGCGGGCAAATCATTATAAACCAGCTTACGGTTGTAAGCGCCGAAAATCTTGGGGATAGCGATGCCCTGCGGGCAGCCCTCCACACAGTATTGACAAGCCGTGCAGGGGATATGGTCGATTTTGCCAATCGCGGCCCGCACTTTTTCTATGATCCGCAATTCATCCCGGCTAAGCGGCTGAAAGTCGGCCATGAAGGAAACATTATCCCTCATCTGCCCGATGGTCGACATCCCGCTCAACACCGTAATGATGTTTTCCTGCGAAGCCGCATAGCGCAGCCCCCACGAGGCCAGGGAGGCCTGGGGATCGGCGGATTCAAAGACCTCTCTCACGCAGAGCGGGGGGTTTGTCAAAAGTCCGCCCTTTAAGGGTTCCATCACCACAATGGGTTTTTGATGCCTCATGGCCGCCTCGTGACACATTCGCGCCTGGATAACGGGGCTTTCCCAATCGTCGTAATTCAACTGGAATTGAACGAAATCCATTTCCGGATGCTCAGTCAGAAGTTTATCCAGCGCCTGAGCGGTATCATGTATAGAAAAGCCAATATGCCGCGCCACGCCTTTTTCTTTGAGTTCCTTCACATAATCCCACATTCCGAAATCATCAAAACTTTGGCTGCGGCACCCGCCTAAATTGTGAAGCAGGTAGTAATCAATATAGTCCACGCCCAGGCGTTTTAAGGAAGTCCAAATCATATTTTTGGCTTCTTCATCTGTTTTAACTACAAAAACGGGACACTTGGTCGCAATTTGGAACGATTCCCGGGGGTAGCGGTCGACAATAGCCGTTTTCATGGCCTCTTCCGATTTTCCGTCCAGATAGGCCCAGGACGAGTCAAAATAGCTGAAACCCTTGGACATGAAAATATCAACCATCTCTTTTGTCTGCCGGATGTCTACTTCGTTTCCGATCATCGGCAGCCGCATGAATCCAAATCCAAGCTTTTTTATGTTCTCACCCAAATACTTCACGTTCATATCTCCAAATAAAACCATGCTCGATTAGTCTTCAGGGAAGGGACTGGTAAAATCCATGCGGATTTCATGTATGTCTGCGCCGACTACCTGGATATGGTCCATCCTGTATTCGCCAAGGCCGTTTTCCGCGGCAAGTTTGAGATGCGGAAGTTTTTGCGGGGTAAAGCCCATAAAATAAGACGCTATGGTATCGACGGCCATGACATCCGCGCCGGCCAACACAATCCGCGCGTCAACAGGATCGTTGCTGGTCGGGCCGTTTCCTTCTCCGGCCACAATTCCGTCAACCACGACGAAATCTGGTTTGCGCAAGAGGTGTATTTCGACTATCGAGTTTGGTATGCCGCGACTGTGCAGCCCCAATTTCCACGCGCTGCCGTCATTCACGAGCGGTTTGGGGGGCACCCCGAAAGCGTTTTTCAGGCCAAGGGAAGCGCCTACGGCATAGTTTGTTTTTAATTTTGGCACGCTTATTACCACCTCCGCGTCCACATAGATTTTCGGCATATAAATCGGTTCCCCGGTCAGTTTTTTGGGAGAACTTAGGTAATAGCAGTCCTCAAGGGGAACTGTGTTGAGGTCCAGAAATTCGACGCCCTCTATGCTGTTAAATCTGATTAAGCCAATGATGGGGTCGGACAGGGGCTGGCCGGTGCCCGCGCCTTCGGCGACAATGATACGTCCGGCCCCCAAGGCCCGCACCTGCCGGACTACCTCCGCCGCGACGCGGTAATCAGTGTTGCCCGGATAGGTCAGAGTTCCCCGGGATGAAGAAAGGTTCGGTTTAATGATAACCGTATCGCCTTTGCTGACGATGCTTTCAAGTCCGCCGGCGTTGGCGATCGCCTGCGCCACGACAGCGGCGTGGTCAACGCCCCGTCCGATTCCGACGACGGCTTTATCGGCGGCCCGCGTTAATGCGCCGCCTGAATCGAGTTCGGCGGTCTTCGCGGTGATATTTTGACCGGCCTCGCTCTGTCGAGGCCGCCTGCCGCTGCCCGCCGCGAACAGCAATATCGCGAATGATATTGCCGCACATACCGCCAGGGATAACTTCCATTTCCCAGTCATAATAAGCCCCTTGCTTTCTCCTCACCAAAGCAATTTCTTCTCCACCGTTAAAACCGCGGTGCCATAGTTGGCTATCTTGTAATCAAGTTTTTCCAGTATTTCTTGCAAATTTGCTATCCGTTCCGCCAATCGGTCCCGCTGTTCCTTCAGGAGCGTTTTTCGGCTTTCCTGCGTACCCTGCCCTTCTTTCACAAGCTTCACATAGTCAATCAAAACCTCGATGGGAATATTCGCTATCCGCATACATTTGATAAATCCGACCCATTCCATGTCCTTATCGCTGTAATCCCTCATACCGCCCTTGCCACGTCTTACCGGCGGAATCAGGCCAACGCGTTCATAGTAGCGCAAGGTGTCTATCGATAATTCATAGTGCCTGCTCACTTCGGCTATGGTCACTGTTTCCCCTCCAAAAAATTGTTTCAGACCAGCCGGCCAGTTATTTTATCTCTGTAAACTTTTTACCCAGGCGCCTACTTTTTCGCTTATTTGCCTGTCAGAGACAACGTTATTAAAATTGGCGCCGCTCCTGACAAGCGCGTTTTTGGCCTGTTTCCCAATATCGCTTACGGCGGTACCCGGGCCGCCCTTGGCCGTCGAAAACGCCGCCAGGGGCTTTCCTCCAAAATCTGTCTGGCGGAGTAAGGTCGTTATCGGCAAGGACGGCAAACCCCACCACACCGGCGTCCCGACAAAGATAAAATCATAGGCGGCCATATCGACCTTCAAATCTCTTATTGGCGGATAAGCCCCTTGCTGCTGCTGTTCTTTCGCCCATCTGGTAAATCGGCGATACTCCATTTCGGGAAACGGTGTCTCCGGTTCTACCTTGACGAGCTCAGCGTTGGTCAGCCCCTGTATTATTCCAGCGACCTTCTCGGTATTGGCATCTTCTGAGTAGGAATAGTACAATACCAGCACTTTACCCAAATTACCCTGCTCCGCGCTTTGCCCGAATGCCGGAACGCTTGGGCAGCATAGCAAGGCAAAAACCACCAGGCCCCGCATAATGATCTTTTTCAGGTGGCCCTCAAGCCCTGATGACTGGAAAATTTTTTTGACGGACATAGACACCTCCTGATATTTATGGCTCGCCATAAAATCAACTTCAATTATTACAAACAGTTACAGACTCCGGATGAATTGTATCATCTGGAGTCAACTCCATGTCAAGTATTTTTTTAGGAGGTTCAGTTCCGGCCGGCCGGCCGGAGCCAGGCTACATGAAATCAACCGCCTCGATCCCCAGAACATCCAGATGCAGCTTCAGCCAAACCTGCGTCAGAGCGCAGAGATTCAGCCACGATTCTTTCTTGTCCGGGTCATTTTCGCTGAGAATGTGATTGTCGCGGTAAAAAAGAGAAAAGGCGGCCGCAATCTGATAGGCGCTTTCACAGATGAAATTCGGCGCTTTTTCCCTGGCCGCCAGCCAAAAGAGGTCGGCCGCGCCGATGATTTTCAGCAAGAGCTGACGCTCGGCCGGGGAATAAAGGCCTTTGAGCCGGCCGGGGGCGGCCTCCGGCGCGCCGCGCCCCGCTTTTTTCAAGATGGAATTGATGCGGGTGACGGTATAGAGCAGGTAGGTTCCGGTTTTGCCGTCGAAAGACAAAAAGCGATCGAGGTCGAAAACATAGTCCTTTAAACGGTGATTGCTGAGGTCGCCGAACTTGATGGCCGCCACGCCGATTTTCCGGGCCACGTCCTCTCTGAGGTCGGCCGCCACGAAATCCGAGGCCTTCATTTTGTCCAGGGCGGCCGAGGTCACCGTCTCGATCATGTCGCTCAGGCGCATGATGCCGCCGTCCCTGGTCTTGTAGGGCTTGCCGTCCAGGCCGTTCATGGTGCCGAAGCCCAGGTGCAACAGTTCGGTTTTCCCGGCGGCGATGTCCGCTTTTTTCGAGGCCCGGAAAACCTGCGTAAAATGCAGGGCCTGCCGTTTGTCGACCACATACCAGATCCGGTCGGGCGAAAAATCCTTTTCCCGCTGATAAAGGGCGGCGATGTCCGTGGTTTCATAGTTGACCGCCCCGTCGGACTTGATGATGATGACCGGGGGGACGGGGGAGCGGTCGTCCTCTTGCTGGACGTAGACGACCCGGGCTCCGCCGCTGTTCTCAAGGAGGCCTTTTTCATTGAAAATGGAAATGACCCGCTCCACATATTTATCGGCGTCGCTTTCGCCGTACCACAAGTCGAAGTCGACGTTCAGCTTTTCATAATTCTTTTTCAGGTCGCCGACCGATATTTCCCAGATCCGCCGCCACAGGGCCAGCACTCCCGGCCGGCCCCGCTGAAGATCAAAGGTGTATTGATGGGCCCGGCCGCTGAAATCCTGATCCTCCTTGCTTTTTTGGCTGGCCAGGGGATAAATCTCGTTGAGGTCGTCGGCCGTCAGCGGCGGCAACTGGTCGCCGTCCCGGTAGCCGTCGCCAAAACAGGATTGCGATGGAAATCTTTCGGCCAATTCGGCGATGACCAGGCCGATCTGCAAACCCCAATCGCCCAGGTGAATGTCGCCGATGACCTTGTGGCCCAAAAGCTTCATCAGCCTTTTGATCGATTCCCCGATGATGGCCGCCCGCAGATGGCCGATATGAAGGGGCTTGGCGATATTGGGCCCGCCGTAATCGACAATAATGGTCTCCGGTTTTTCGGCCCGGGGCGCCCCGGCCTGGGCCCGCCGGGCCATTTCATTGGCCCGGTCGATTATTTTGGAATCAGACAGGGTCAGATTGATGAAGCCCGGAGCGGCCACCGAAATTTCCGCAAAAAAAGAATTGTCCGCCAGCCGCCTGACCACGCTCCCGGCGACGAGCATGGGGGCCGCCCTGTGCTTCCTGGCGCCTTTAAGCGCCCCGTCGCACTGATAGTCGCAGAGGTCGGGCCGGTTGGCGGTGATCACCTGGCCTAAAGCGGGGTCATAGCCGCACTCTTCAAAGGCCTTGGCAAGGAGACCCGTCAATTCGTCGATAATCGTCTTCAAAGCAATCCATCCTGGTCGGTTTTGCGGCCCGCGGCCTTGGCCGGCCGGGCAATTCCAATTTCAACCCCGGTTCAGCGTAAATAAAATTGGAGTGAAGCGTCAGGCCTGCTGCTCGGGAATGCCGGCCCGCACGGCCATGACCGGAAACTGCCCCAGGCGCACCAGGCGGTCGGTGGTGGAGCCCACCAGGAGATTTTCGATCAGGCCCCGGCCGTGGACGCCCATGACGATCAGGTCGATGTGGTTGAGGATGGCGTATTTGTTGAGTTCCTCATGGGGCTGGCCGGCCAGAACCACAGTTTTCGGCATAAGGCCGCCCCGGCACTCCTCAGGCACGCTGTCTTTGAGCTTCCGGTGGAGGTCGGCCTGGAGCTTGTCGGCCATGCCGTGCTCCTTCTGGGGATCCAGCTTCAGCAGTTGGGACAACTGGGTGTTTTCAATGACGGTGGCCATGGTCATCCGGGCCCCGAAAGCCTGGGCAAAGTCGATGCCCCAGCGGATGGCGTTGCCCGAGTCGGGCGAAAAGTCGCAGGCGATCAGCACCGATTCCAAGGGCCGGTGCAGCTGTTCCTGGGAAATGTCGCCGGGCACGATCATCAGCGGCACAGTCAGGGTGTGCATGAGCTTGCGGCTGACCGACCCCAGGAGCAGGCGCTCAAGGCCGCTGCGGGTGTGGGTGGCGGCCACCACCAGGTCGGCCCCCACTTCCTCGACCATGGACAGAATTTCCTTGGCCGGGTAGCCGATGGCGATATTCAGTTCCCACTCAACTTCCTCACAGGTGGAGAGAATGTCGGTGACCTGGCCCCGGGCCGACTGCTCCACCCGGCCGCGGAGTTCCTGGGGGTCGACCATGGTTTCCCCGTAGGGGGTGACGGCCGGGAGATCTATGATGTGGGCCACGATCAGTTTGGCGCCATGACGGCGGGCCATCTGAGCGGCAAGGGGCAGAGCCTTGTTGGAGCCTTCCGAGAGATCCGTGGCGCAGACGACGGCTTTCAGCTTGAACATAACGACCTCCTCACTGGGATGGCGGGGGATGGGGTAGCGGGCTGAAATATTCAACTCATTTTATGGTTATTATAAGCCAATCAAGTTGAAAATGAAAGTAAATAATAGCGCTTACAGCTCTGGGGACTTTGGGCCAAAGACCAGGGCCGGGGCTTGCTCGGTCATTTTTTTCCAGGTTGCCGGCCCGCTGAAGCTTTCGGCATAGAGCTTCAGCTTCGGCTCGGTGCCGCTGGGCCTGAGGGCGAACCAGGAGCCGTCTTCCAGCACGACCTTCAAGCCGCCGATGGCCTCATTGTTGCCGGGGGCCCTGGTGAAGGCCCCGGTGATTTTCTGCCCGGCGCAGGCGGCGCCGACAAAGCGGGCCGGATCGATTTTTTTTAAAATCTCTTTTTCACGGTCGCTGATGTCGGTGTCCAGGCGGCCGTAGTCGCTCCGGCCGTGCCGGGCGCTCAGTTCCTCGTAGCGCTCATGGGGTGAACGGCCGGTGACGGCCATGATTTCCGCAGCCAGAAGGGCCATGCAGAAGCCGTCCTTGTCGGTGGTCCAGACCGTGCCGTTCCGTTTAAGGAAACTGGCCCCGGCGCTTTCTTCGCCGCCGAAAAGCAGCCCGCCGTTTGACAGACCCTCCACAAACCATTTAAAACCCACCGGAGTCTCATAGACTTCCCGCCCGGCGGCCCGCACTACCCGATCGATGATGGAGGAGGAGACCAGGGTTTTGCCGGCCCTGGCCGCGCCCGGCCAGTCAGGGCGGTGATTCAGCAGATAATCGACGGCCACGGCCAGGTAATGGTTGGGGTTCATCAGCTCGCCGCCGGAAACAATGCCGTGGCGGTCGAAATCAGGGTCATTGCCGAAGGCCAGGTCAAAGTCGCCCCCGATTTTAATGAGCTTGGCCATGGCGTAGGGCGAGGAGCAGTCCATGCGGATGATCCCGTCGCTGTCGAGGGCCATGAAGGAAAAAGAGGCGTCCACCACCTTGTTGACCACCGTCAGGTTCAGGCCCCATTCCTCGGCAATGGGGCCCCAGAAATGGACGCCGGAGCCGCCCAAGGGGTCGGCGGCCAGTTTCAGGCCGGCGGCTTTTATGGCCGGCAGGTCCACCACCTCACCCAAAGCCTTGGCAAAGGGGCGGATAAAGTCCCTGGTCTGGAGGCCGGGGGCCTTGGCGGCCCGGTAATAGGGCCGGCGCTTGATCAGCCCGGGCTCGGCCATCAACTGACCGGCCCGCTTTTCAATCCAGCCGGTGACCTCCACATCGGCCGGGCCGCCGTGAGGGGGATTGTATTTGAGTCCGCCGTCGGCCGGCGGGTTGTGGCTGGGGGTGATGATCAGGCCGTCGGCCAGGGCGCCCGGGTGGCGGAGATTGTGATCAATAATGAGCCAGGAGACGACCGGGGTCGGGGTATATTCCCCGTTTTGGTGAATGACGGTCGGCACTTCCCCGGCGGCCAGCACTTCCAGGGCGCTGCGGAAGGCCGCTTCGCTCAGGCCGTGGGTGTCATAGCCCAGAAAGAGCGGGCCGCCGTGGCCCTGGGCCCGGCGGTATTCCAGCACGGCCTGGGTGACGGCGGCCACATGCAGATCGTTAAAAGAGCCTTTGGAAGCCGAACCCCGGTGCCCGGAAGTGCCGAAGGCCACCGGGGCTTTGATTTCGGCGGTGTAATAATCGGCCAGGAGCCGGGGCAGATTGACCAGTTGATCGGCCTGGGCCGCCTGGCCCGCCAGGGGATGCGCCATAATAATCCTCCTCGGGACGATGTAAAATTTTTAATAATGTTTGCGCAGCAAGGCGGCCGCTCCGGCCAGAGGGGCGTCTTCGCCCAGGCCCCCCTTGAAAAGCTTGACGCGGGAAGGCTCGGTGACGATCAGACGTTCGGAAAAAACCTCCCAGAGGCTGGGGCGAATAAAATCAAAGGCCCCGGCCGCGCCGCCGCCGATGACCAGGGCCTCCAGACCCAGAAGATTGAAGATTCCGGACAGAATCTGGCCCAGGGCCAGCCCGGCTTCCCGGAAGACGTGAAGGGCCATGGGGTCGCCGATCAGGGCCAGTTCGGACATGATCCGGGGGCTGAGATCCTCCGGCCGCCCCCGGTAGGCGCTGGGTCGGCCGGAGCGGAGCCACTCGCGGCCCAGTCGGCTCATGCCGGTGGCTGAGGCCACGGTCTCCAGGCAGCCGCGCCGGCCGCAGCCGCAGAGAGCGCCGCCGGAAAGGCCGAGGGGCATATGGCCGATTTCCACCGCGCTGGCGAAAGAGCCGTTCCACAGGCGCCTTTCCAGAATCAGGCCGCCGCCCACGCCGGTGCCCAGAGTGATGACCATGAGGTTGTCCAGGCCCCGGCCGACGCCGTAAAGCCATTCGCCCAAAGCATAGAGGTTGCCGTCGTTTTCCAGATGCACCGGAAGATCAAGGGCCTGGCTCATGATCTCGGCCAGGGGCACATTGACCCAGCCGGGCATGTTGGGGGCCTGGATGAGCAGGCCGGCGGCCTGGTTGAGCCAGCCGGGCAGACCCACGGCCAAAGCTTCCGGACGGCAGCCGCCCGGCTTTTGGCCGGACAGGGCCTTGAGATTGACGACCATGTCGGCGATGACTTCCTCCGGCGGCCGGCCGGAATTGGTCGGGAAACGGCGCCGGGCCAGGATGCGGCCTTCCTGGTCGACCAGGCCGGCTATGACGTTGGTGCCGCCGACATCCAGAGCCAGATAGTGTTTGAGATCCGGCATGTCACCTCTTCCCCGAGGGGCGGTTTTTGGGCGAATAAGACTGGCACGGCAGACCCGAATCGCGCAGCACGTGAACCGAGGGCATTAATTGGGATTTAAAGCCCATCAGCCGGCAGCCGTTGGGGGTTCTGGGGTCCCAGGTGATGTAGTAGTGCCGGCAGTAGCGGCAGTTGATGTTTTGGGCCATGAGACATTGTTTGAATAAATTAATTTTGGGAAAAAATTGGAATTAAATGGAATCCGGACTTTCCGGGTCCGGCTCGAGCCGGTAGTTGAAACGGTAAAAGCCGGCCGCCACCAGGCGCAGCCAGAGCCCGGTCAGCACCATGATTATATCCAGGATCAGGTTCAGGCTGATATGCAGCCAGGAATAGTCATCGCCCAGACCCAGAAAAATATAGAAACAGAGCCGAAAGGCCTCCAGGATCAGGATGGCGGCCAGGAATTGATTCAGAAAGGGGGCCAGCCGGGGCGCGTTCAGGTTGCGATAGGTGCGGCTGAAGGCCTTCCACCAGTCGTCCCGGAAACCATCGGCGCAGACAAAGCCGTTGACGGGCGCCAGCATGGTCAGGATGCGGCGGGCCGGCTGCCAGGCGATTGATTTGATCAGAAAGACGGCCAGGGCGGCCGAGGCCAGAAAGGCCGCCGCCGCGCCCGGCCCGCCGCCCAGGCTCAGGCGCAGCATCTCAAAGACGAAAAGAGACGGAAAGAAAATGAAGGCCAGGAGGAGGCTCAGCCCCAGATTGTAGAAAAAACCGCAGAGCACGATGATCAGGCCGTCTAAATAGCGCGAGAAGGCCCATTGAAAGACCGGCAGAGCCAGGCTTTCCCCATCCCAGACTCTCAGCGCCAGGCGGCACTGGGCCAGGAGGATCACCGGCCCGATGAAAAAAAAGCTGAACAGGCCGGAAGCCAGAGTGGCCAGGCTCAAACCGCCGCCGGAAAAAAATAGCAGGGCCAGGACATAGGGCGCCCAGAACAAAAAGAGGCAGACCAGCACAAAAGGTAGAAAGAGATTCAGGTTATCCAGCAGTAAGCGGGCGGAAAAACGGGCGATCTCGGCGAAAGGCACCGGATTTTTGGCTCCGCCCCGGGCCGGGGCTTCCGACGGCTGGTCCTGATTGTTGAAAGGTAGATTGTTCATTTAAGCTATTGGGCCGCCTGCGCCAGATAGTCTTCCAGAAAAACGACGGTCTGGCGGTAACCGTTGAAGGTGGTGATCAGATCCTCATGGTCGTGGTAACGGGGGATCAGAAGGATCATCAGCAAAATGCGGGTGAAAAGCTGCACCCCGCCCAACAGCCCTTTGAGGGCCTGAAGTTCCCCGGCCGCCAGTTCGGCCGGCACGTTTTTGCGCATGACGGCCATCATGTCCGGAATATAGCCGCCAAAGGCTTTGGCGTCGCGGAAAACCATGTCCAAAAGGCCCTGCTCCTCGGGCAGGGTCCGGGGCGGCTTGACCTCGCTCATCATGTTTCGCCACAGGTCGCCGTCCAGCCCGGCCAGGAGGTTTTGGGTCCTGATCTGTATCTCCGCAAAAGTGTTCATGATTATACCTCTTCAATAGGTCAGGATGTTGGGGTGGTCGAAATTGTCGCGGCCGGCCAGAGCGCCCAAATCGGCCAGCCGTTCGGCCAGGGCCGGGCTGAACTGTTCCGGCCCGGTCATTTTCCAGGCCCAGTTGCCCAGGGCCGTGCCGGGCAGGTTCAGGCGGGCGCTTTCGTCGAGATTCAGCATATCCTGGACCGGGGCCAGGGCCAGGGCGCCGGGCGAAAGCCAGGCCAGACGGATGAGAGCCCAGGCCGCCTCTTCTTCATTGATCCGCCGGCCGGAGAGTTCCGACAGTTGCCGGCGGATCAGGGCGCTGCTTTCCCGGCGATGCCAGCCCCGGCTGGTGTTGTTGTCGTGGGTGGCCGAGTAGACCGCATTGTCCGTTTCGATACGATAGGGGGCGTGGAGGCTGTAGGGCAGATCCGGCCCGAAGGCGAACTGAAGGACCCGCATGCCCGGAAAGCCGAACTGACGCCTCAGGGCGGTCACGTCCGGGGTGATGAGGCCCAGGTCTTCGGCAATGATCTTCAGGGGGCCCCGGCTTTCGGCGGCCTGAAAAAGATCGGCCCCCGGCCCGGGCCGCCAGGCGCCGTCGGCCGCCGTGGGGGCGGCGGCCGGCACCGCCCAGTAGGCGGCAAAGGCCCGGAAATGATCCAGCCGCAGCCAGTCATAGAGCTTCAGCGAATACCAGAGCCGGTTTTTCCACCAGTCAAAACCGCTGTCCCGCTGGACCTGCCAGTTGAAGAGCGGGTGGCCCCAGAGTTGCCCGGTCCGGGAATAGTAGTCCGGGGGCACCCCGGCCACTTCCAGGGGCCGGCCCTCGGCGTCCAGATGAAAAAGGTGAGGCTGGGCCCAGACGTCGCTGGAATCGTGGTTGACGTAAATGGCGGCGTCGCCGATGAGCCCCAGGCCCTCTTCGTGCAGGAGAGCCGTAAGTTCGGCCAACTGGCTGAAAAAAAGGAACTGGGCGAATTTTTCCCGGAGAATGGGGCGGGCCAGGGCCGACCCGTATTCCCGGAGGGCCCCTTCATCGCGGCGGCGCAGGGGTTCCGGCCAGGTGAGCCAGGGGCGGCCGCCGAAGTGCTTTTTGGCGGCCATGAAAATGGCGAAATCGTTCATCCAGGTGCCGTTGTGCCAGGCAAAATCCTGGAAGGCCCCATGATGTTCCAGCCGGTCGGCGGCCCGTTCAAAGGCCAGGTCGATCAGGCCGTTTTTGGCGGCGGTCGCGCTTTCGTAATCGACCCGGTCCGTGGCCGGGCTTTCGGCCGCCCGCGGTTCAGGCCCCTTCAGCCAGCCGTCGCGGACCATCAAATCCGGGCTGATCAGAAGGGGGTTGCCGGCAAAGGCCGAGAAGGCCGAGTAGGGCGAGTTGCCCAGGCCGGGGCTGCCGGGGACCAGGGGCAGGACCTGCCAATAGTGCAGCCCCGCTTTTTTCATGAATTTAATCAGGTCTCGGGCCGCCGGCCCCAGATCGCCGATGCCGTAAGGCGAATAAAGAGAACTGGGGTGGAGCAGGAGGCCGGCCGCCCGCCGGCCCTCGTTGATCAGAGGCATTTGTTTTTCCTTAATCCTCCAGGTCCTTATTCTCGGCGTCGTCCCCGGGGGAAACGCTTTTTCCAAACTTGGCGGCCAGTTCTTTCCGGGCGGCCAGGCCGGCCTTGACCAGGCGCAGACGGGGCCGCAGGTGGGGGCCCATCTTTTCCCCGTCCTCACCGGTGACCATATAGTCCCGGATCTTGTCGTTGAACTGGGAATTTTTGATGCGCAGGCCGTTGATGAGGAAATAAATGACCACCGCTTCCTCCCATTCCTGGGTGGGGGCGAAAGCCATCATCCGCTCTTTGTATCTGGGCAGAAGAGCGGTCAGGGTTTCTTCATTCAGGGCCATGATCTGGCGGGCTATTTTTTGCAGCAGATCTTCAATCATCAGGGGCTTGAACCGGCCTCCGCTCTCTCCCGACTTAAGAATTGGCGAATTTTAGAGCTTCCCTTTAGCTGGAACATTGCACAAAAAAATGTTATAATTATACGGTAATAATGTCAACCATCCTCTGCGGGGCCCGGGCGTTTTTTCAGCCCGGCGGGAGGTTGAGAGCAGCGGTTGCTTCGATCGCTTGGCAGACAATCGGGGGGATATCTGGATTTCCCCCTCCCGGAAAGGTTCCTGGATATGAAAAAAACCGACGAGCAGAAGTTGAGCGGCCGGCCGGGAGGGCTTCTGAGTCTGGATTACAATAACCTGATGTCCCCGGCGGTCGACGAGGCCGGTCTGAGCGAGGCGGATCTGGGCGCCATCGGCGAGGCTTTGAACAGTGCCCGGAAAAATGTGGAAGGGCAGTATAAAAAAGGTCTGTTGCCCTTCATGGATTTGCCTTTTCAATCCGAGGAAGTCAAAAAATATCAGTCCCTGGCCGAAAATCTGCGCAAATTCGACAATGTGGTGGTTCTGGGCATCGGCGGCAGCGCTTTGGGCGCCAAGGCGGTCTTTAATGCCTTGCGCCCCCTGAACCACAACAGCCTCCCGGCTTCCAAACGGGCTTATCCCCGTCTTTTCGTGGCCGACAACGTGGACCCCGAAGGTTTCGGCGCCCTGTTGGAGAACTTGGACATCCGCAAGACTGTTTTCAACGTCATCTCCAAGAGCGGGGCCACGGCCGAGACCATGAGCCAGTTCCTCGTAGTTTATGACCGCTTGAAGCGCGACTTGGGCAAGACCAGTCTGAAGGACCACCTCATCATCACCACCGACCCCCAGAGCGGGGTGCTGCGCAAAATAGTCGACCGCCAGGCTCTGATGTCTCTGCCCGTGCCCCCGGGGATCGGCGGCCGTTTTTCCGTCATGACCGCCGTGGGTCTGGCCCCCCTGGCCGCGGCCGGGGTCAATATCGCCGACTTTCTGGCCGGGGCGGCGGCCGCCCAGCAGGAGAGCACGGCCGAACCCATGAAAAACATGGCTTATCTTTTCGCCGGGCTCAACTGGTTCCTGACCACCCGCAAAAAGCGCGCTTCTCTGGTCATGATGCCTTACGCCGACAGCCTCGGCCAGGTGGCCGACTGGTTCGGCCAGCTCTGGAACGAGTCTTTGGGCAAAGGCAGGCTCTTAAACGGCAAAGACGCCAACGCCGGGCAGACGGCCATCAAGGCCCTGGGGGCCACCGACCAGCACAGCCAGCTTCAGCTCTATATGGAAGGCCCCAAGGATAAGACCATCTGCTTTCTGCGCACCGAAACCTTCCGGCAGAACCTCAATATTCCCCGTCTTTTCGACGAACACCCCGAACTGGCCTACCTCGGCGGCCACTCCCTGGGCGAACTGCTGAACTATGAACAGCGGGGCACGGCCCGGGCCCTGGCCGCCGCCGGACGGCCCAATTTCACCATGACCATGCCCCAGGTCACCCCGGCCGCCCTGGGTTACCTGATGCACATGCTGGAAGTGGCCACCGTGGTTTCCGGCTGCCTCTACAAGGTCGACCCCCTGGATCAGCCGGGGGTGGAACTGGGCAAGAAATACGCCTACGGCCTGATGGGCCGGGACGGCTTTGAGGATTTCAAGGCCGCCTATGACGATTCTCTGCGGGACGACCCCAGGTATATCCTGTCGTGAGCTTCATTTGAGCCAGTTTTCCGAACACATCCGGCCGGGGCGCTTGAAAACGGCCGCCGACGCCCGTGTCCAGGAGCGGGAGGCGGCCGTCGACGAAAAGCCTTTCCGCCTGGCCAAGAGCTTTTCCCTGGTGGCCATCGTCATGATTTTCGCCGCGGTCATGATTCTGGCGGCGGCGGTCTCCCGTCAGGCCGAGGTCATCATCACCAAGAGGGTGGAGGACGACACCCTCAAGCTGATTCAGAATTTGAACTTCCAGATGTTCGTTCAATTTCTTCAGCCCATGTATCAGCAATACGGCAAGACCAGCCTGAAAGAGGCCGAACAGCAGCAGCGCCTGGAGGAGGTCATCACCAACACCATTGAGGGCTTCGACCTGAGACGGGTTTTGATTTACGATGAAGAGACCCGGGTGGTCTACGCCACCGACGAAACCGAGCCCCGCTCCCAGGCCGACGATGCCCGGGCTATCAAGGCGGCCATTGATCTTTATGCTCCCCTGCCCCTGCGCCGGGGGCTGGGGGTCGGGCCGACCTGGTATCTGGGGCTGGAGATGCTTCTGCGTCAGCCGAATTACTTTTTTCCGTCCCGCCCCGGTCACTGGCCGCCCTACAATGCTCCCTTGTTCGAGCCCCCCGGCCTGAAGCCCGAGGACCGTCCCGACCTCTCCCCGACTGAATCTCCGGAATACAAATACCCCGATCTGATCAGCCGCGAAGCGGACTTGAACAGGCGGGACCTGGCCGAAGACGATCAGGGTGAGCGCCGGCGCGTCTTCATCGACGACGACGACTACCTGGACCGGGTGAGGGCTCAGACGATTTTTCGTTACGAAGGCGGCGGCCACCTGCTCTTCAAAATGTTTCCCCGGGGCAACTTTGTTCTCCGCAGCTACAAGGTCATGCAGGATTATCAGAGCAACGGCATCTCCGGCGTTCTGGAAATCGACCGAGATCTGACCCCCGAATACCAGCAGATCGCCCGGCTTCAATATTTCGCCCTCTCGGTGGCCGCCTTTCTGGCCCTGGCGCTGACCATCGGCCTGCGCTGGGTGGTCAGCCGGGGGGAGGACATCATCACCAAGCGCAACCTGGAGCGGCAGGCTTTACGGGAACAACTGGAACAGGCCGAGCGCCTGGCCGGCCTGGGCAGCATGGTGGCCACCGTGGCCCACGAAATAAGAAACCCCTTGGGCATCATCCATTCCACGGCCGATGTGCTCAACCGCTTTCTGGCCGGTGAGCCCGACCGGGCCCGCCTGGCCCAGGCCATTGTCGAAGAGGCCAACCGTCTCTCGGACGTGGTCACCGAGTTTCTGGACTTCGCCCGGCCGCCCACCCCCCGCCTGGCGCCCGTCGTGGTGGAGGAGATTTTAGAGGAGATACTGGCCCTTCTGGAAGTGACCCTGGCCCGGGCCGGGGTGGAGGTGCGGACCGAACTGCGCCCCGAGCCCGGCCCCATTCCGGGCGACGGGCCCATGCTGCACCGGGCCTTTCTGAACCTCTTGATGAACGCCGTCCAGGCCATGGACGACGGGGGGCTGATCACGGTGGCCACCAGTCTGGCCGACGATCCCCAAAAAGGGGCCTGCCTGGTGGTGAGCATTTCCGACACCGGGCCCGGCCTGAATGAAGAGGCCGCCAAAAAGCTCTTTTCGCCCTTTTACACCACCAAGGCCAAGGGCACCGGCCTGGGTCTGGTCATTGTCCGCAACATAATCGAAGGCCATCAGGGCGACATAAGCCTCAAAAACGGCCCGCCCCCGGCCTCGCCCGACGATGGGGGGCCGGGTCTGACGGCCACCATCCGCTTGAAAATCAGGCCCGAGGGTCTGATTATTGAAGAAAATAAAAAAGTTCAGCGAGAACCCCGCCTGGCAGACAGCCAAGATTTGAAATATGGAAACCATATTACTAGTTGACGATGAAAAGAATTACCACCTGCCCCTGACCAGCCTTCTTCGGCACGAAGGCTTTGAAACCGTCAGCGCCTACAGCGGCAACGAGGCCTGGACCGTTCTGTCCGAAAGGGACGTGGATCTGGTCTTAAGCGACATGACCATGCCCGACGGCGACGGCCTGGAGCTTTTGGGCCGCATCAAAGCCTCCAGGCCGGAAATTCCGGTGGTTATGCTGACGGCCTTCGGGACTGTGGAACTGGCTGTGGAGGCCATGAAACGGGGCGCTTTCGACTACCTGACCAAACCCTGCCCCAATGACGAAATGCTGCGCACCGTGGCCAAGGCCCTGGAAGTGGGGCGACTGGAACGGCAAAACCGGGAACTGCGCTCTCAGCTCACCCAGCGTTACAGTTTCGGCAGTCTTATCGGCAAATCCAAGGCCATGTTGGAACTCTATCAGGTTTTGGAAAAAGTGGCCCCCACCAAGGCCAACGTCCTGATCACCGGCGAAAGCGGCACCGGCAAGGAACTGGTGGCCCAGGCCCTCCATTACAGCGGCCCCCGGGCCGAAGGCCCTTTTGTGGCCGTCAACTGTTCGGCCCTCTCGCCCACGCTTTTGGAGAGCGAGCTCTTCGGCCATGAAAAAGGGTCCTTCACCGACGCCCGGGCCAGCCGGGCCGGGCGCTTTGAAATGGCCGGCGGCGGCTCCCTTTTTCTGGACGAGGTGGGGGAAATGGATCACGGCCTCCAGGTCAAGCTGCTGCGGGTGCTTCAGGAGCGCCGCTTCGAGCGGGTCGGCGGCAGCCGCTCCATTCTGATGGACGTCCGCCTGATAGCGGCCACCAACCGTGATTTGAAAAAAGAAGTGGCTTTGGGCAATTTCCGCGAAGACCTTTTCTACCGCCTCAACGTGGTGCATCTGGAACTGCCGCCCTTAAGGGCGCGGCTGGACGATCTGCCCCTGCTGACCGAACATTTTTTGAAGCTGTACGGCGAAGACAGCGGGTTGGGGCCCAAGACCATGAGCCGGGAAGCCCTGCGTTTGATGTACGGCTACGGCTGGCCCGGCAATATCCGGGAACTGGGCAACGTTATCGAGCGGGGCGTGGTGCTGTCTTCGGGCAGCGAAATTCAGCCTGAAGACCTGCCCGACGATATCCGCCAGCCCGTTCCGGCCGGCGGCGAACCCGCCGGCCGGCCGGCGGCCGGGCCCCTCCGGCAGGTCAGCGGGGGCCGGCCCGGGCCTTTCCAGGCCGAGGCGCCGCTCCGGCCGGCGGCCGGCGATAGCCGGTCCTGGGTGGTCGAACTCATCAACGTCCTCCCGCCGGGTCTGTCCCTGGACGATTCGATTTCGGCCCTGGAGGAGGGCCTGGTGCGGGCCGCTCTCGACGCCCGGGGCGGGGTGCAGAGTCACGCGGCCCAGGATCTGGGCCTGAAAAAGACCGTTTTCAAATACAAATGGGATAAATACGCCCAGAGCCAGCCCACGGTGCTGGCCCGCGACCTGGCCGCCGAGGTGCCCCCGGGCCTGGGCCTGGTGGAGGCCCTGGAAACCCTGGAGGAAGCCCTTTTGCGCGGCGCCCTGGAGGCCAGCGGCGGGGTGCAGAGCCAGGCCGCCGAGGCCCTGAGCATCAAGAAAAACCTGATGCAGTATAAGCTTAAGAAATTCAACATCAATCCCAAAGCCCTGGAACAGGGCTGAGATGGGCGGCCTTTTGACTGTTTCACCTGAAAAATTTCTCCCCGGTCGGGGGCTTTCGGCGGCGCGGCCATGACTCCGGCGGCCTTTTTGAAAGAAGTCAAGAGCGAAGCCCGCAAAGTTCTTTACCTGCTGACCGGCGGCGAGCCTTCGGCCCTGAGACGCTGCCTGGCGGCGGCCGAGGAGGCGGTTGAGGCCGGGTTCAGGGATTTCAACTTCCAGGTTCTGGACCTGGAAGCCGGCCAGGCCGGCCACCTGACGGCCGAAGCGGCCACTATGCCTTTTTTCAGCCCGCCCAGGGTGCTGGTGGCCAAAAACCCGCCTTTCAGCGGCGAGGACTGGAATCTTCTGGCTGATTACCTCGACGACCCCAACCCCAGTTCCACCATTGTCCTGACCCTCGACAAGCTTGATGCCCGCCTCAAGTTCGCCAGGAAAATTAAAGCCGCCGATATGGAAGTCGACTGTTCGCCCCCCAAAGGCGCGGCCTTGAGCAAATGGCTGGCCGATGAATTCAAGGCCCGGGGGGTGCGCGCCGAGCCGCGTGTCTGCGGCCGGATCATCGAGAGGGCCGGCGGGGATTTGGGCGTTCTGATGGGCGAGGCCGAGAAACTGAGCCTTTATCTGGGGGAGGGCGGCCTTCTGAGCGAAGAGCTGGTGCGCCGGCTGGTCAGCCTGGCTCCCAACGCCAATGTCTTCGAACTGGGCGAGGCCCTGGGCCGACGCGACCTGAAAAGCGCCGTGGCCACCCTTCTGGATCTTCTGGCCACCGAGCATCACCTGCCCGTTCTGGCCATGATGGTGCGCCATTTTCGCCTCATGCTCAGCATCAAGACCCGGATGAGCGTTCTGGGGGTCAGGCGCCTGGGGCGTGACGAGGCCGTCAATCTGGGGCTCCACCCCTTTGTGCTGGAAAAGACCCAGCCCCAGGCCGCTCAATGGTCCTGGGCGGAACTGAAAAACGCTCTTAAGGCTCTGGAAGACGCCTACCGCACTTTACTGACCACCGCCGTTCCGCCGCGGATGGTGCTGGAGAATCTGGCCCTGGAACTGGGCGCGGCGCCGAAGACCGCCGATTGAGGCGGCGCTGATTTTTCAGCCGGGGATCGGTGATCACTGATGAAAGCCGCGCCTTTTCCCGGAAATTTGTGATGGGAAATAATGTAAAAATAGACTTGAATTTTCAGCCGGTCCGGCTATAATACTTATTTACCCGTCTGCGGGACATCCCGGGCCGGTCCCGGAAATTTTTTAAATTTAAAAGGAGCGTTTAAGTCTATGGCGACCCACAGGGAACCCCGTTTTAAACTCTGCCGCCGCTTGGGGATCAATCTTTACGGCCACCCCAAGGCTCTCAAGAGGGGAGAAGGCAAGATGCAAAGGGGCGGCCGTAAAGTTTCGGAATACGGTCTGCAACTGATGGAAAAACAGAAGGTCAAGGCCTATTACGGCATCATGGAACGCCAGTTCCTCCGTTATGTCAAGGCCAGCCAGAAATCTTCGGAGATGACCGGCTATCACCTCTTAAAGAGCCTGGAGTGCCGGCTCGACAACCTGACCTACCGCATCGGTTTCGCCCGGTCCATCCGTCAGGCCCGCCAGATGGTCACCCACGGCCACCTTCTGGTCAACGGCCGGAGAGTCGACATCCCCTCTTTCGGGGTCAAGGTCGGCGACGCCGTTACTCTTCGCGAAAAATCCCGTAAAAACGAGATGATCGTGCGGAATTTCCAGGAACTGGCCAGCTTCAACGTGCCTTATATTGAAAAGCAGATGGATCAGTTCAGCGGAAAACTCATCCGTCTGCCCGAACGCGACGAAATCCCCATCGACGCCAACGAGCGCCTGATCGTGGAATTTTACTCAAAATAATTCCAGGTCGGCCATGTTCCACTCTCAAAGCCCGGTTGCCTCTGGCCTCCGGGCTTTTGGCGGCAAGAGCAAAAAAATCAGGGGCGCCGACTTACCTTGGAAAGCCGCTGTAAGACAGCATCAGATTGGCGCAGGTGTTGGCCCCGTCGGCCACAAAGCCGCACTCGGTCAGGGTGAAGGCCATGATGAAAGGCACCCCGTCGGCGGCCCGGCAAATCAGGTCGGCGGCCTGCCCCATAATCTCATCGGCCCGCATGATCATGGCCCGGCCAAAACCCATGGCCAGATGGTAGGCGGCCGCCTGGCCGTTCATTTTTTTCTTCAGAACTTCCAACTCCTGCCCGCCGGCCGTAGGCAGGTCTTCCAGCCTGGCCTGCATATGGATGGCCATGTCGCCTTCCGACAGGTTGCTGCCGAAATCAATGGAGCCGTCGGGGTTCAGATACATGGGGAAGGCCAGGGAAGTCAGCCGGCCCAGACGGTCTTTGACGCCCACCGGGTCCAGAATGACGGACATTTGAAGATCGGCCGCCGCGAGAAAATCGGGGTCCAGGTTGTCGCGCTCGATGATGCGCTGCAAAAGGGACTTGCTGCCTTCCACTTCCACCAGTTTGCGTTGGCCGATCATTTTTTTGATGACGCAGCGCTCTTCCAGTTCGCGGTAGGGCTCGCTGCTGAAATGATTGACCAGAGGGCGGTCGCTGTAGAAGACGGCCACGGCCAGACCGTCGCCGACCAGTTCCTGGTCGGTGAAGACCCGCCAGTCCCCCATGATTTCGTTGTCGGCCGCGCTGGCCCCAAAGACCGGTTTTCGGCCGATGGCTTCACTGATGCCCAATAGATAGTCCTCTTCCAGGCTGGCTGAAGAGGCCAGGTGAAAGTAGTCGGGCGGATCGGTCCGGCCGGCTTTTTTCATGGCCGCCAAAGCCGCTTCCCGCCCCACGGCCACGGTGTCGTCGTTTTCGCGGTTGTGGGCGGCGGCCACGCCCACGGTCAGATCCGGATCCGACAGGGCCAGAACCCCGACAAAGCGTCGCCCGCTGATCAGGCCTTCCGGCAGAATGAGGCCCCGGTACGAGGTGCCGCCGATAAAAGGCACGCCCGGCAGGGCTTCCCGGGCGCCCTGGAGCATTTCATCCAACTCATAATCGCTGCTGGCGTAGATAAAGGCCAGGTTGATCTGGTCCAGCCCCTGGCCAGCCCGACCGGCGGCTTCCAGGCCGGCCGTGCGGGCGTTAACGTTGACGCTGGATCCGGTGTTCGCTTTCATCATAACTCTAAACTACCTCCATTCCTGCCGCCGTTGGCGTCGTTCGTCAGGTTCCGGCTTCAGACCGGAAAATTCCGCTGGTTTTAAGGCCTCCTGAGCCCTGGGCCGGGCCGGACGGCCGAAGCTGAGGGCCGATTTTGTTCTCGTTCCAATTCTTATGTTGCCGTATGAACGTTCGTTTTTGACGTATGAACGTTAGTTCGCCAAAAGCGGCAAAAAAACATCTCAGGGCCGGCTGGAGAGCCTCCCTCACAAAGTCAAAAGCCCGACTGTCCCGCAAAAGCAGCCCGATTCAAGCGGCCACCACCCATAAGATCATCTTCGCCGAAATATCCCCGCCTCTAAATCGGCTCTCTGATTATATTCATAATACACCTGTTTCGGCCATTTTGCAAGCATTAAACGCACGAAATAATAAGTATTGCAATTTTGCTTGAAATGTGTTACTCATGCTTCATGGTAATTGTCAGCGATATTCAAGTGCGCTACCACTTGATTTCCGCTCATTTCAATGAGCGTACGCGTCGTCTTTGGGCCGCATCGGAGGCTCAGGCCCTGGGCTATGGCGGCGTCAGCCAGGTGGCCAAGGCGACCGGCATATCCCGGCGAGCCATCACCAAGGGCCTAAAGGAATTGAATGAGGAAGCGCCTCTGTCACTTAAGCGAGTCAGGAAGCCCGGCGGCGGCCCCAAAAGGCTTCGGGACAAGCACCCCGGCATCAAGGAGAAGCTGGAGTCACTGGTGGAGCCTTTAACGCGCGGCGACCCGGACTCTCCGCTGCGATGGACCTGCAAAAGCACTCGTCTTCTCGCGGAAGAAATGCGGAATGCAGGGTGGCCGATCAGCGACCGTTCCGTGTCCAAGCTTCTCCACGAACTTGATTACAGCTTACAGGGCAACCACAAAACGCTGGAGGGGAATCAGCACCCTGACCGCGAGGCTCAATTGGAATACATAAACGCTTCCGTAGCGGCGGCCATGGCCGAGAAGCAGCCGGTAATATCCGTGGATACGAAGAAAAAGGAACTCATCGGCAATGACGCCAATAACGGGCGCCAACGGCGGGAAAAAGGCCGCCCCCCCAAGGTCGGCGGGCCGGCCTTTCCATATCCGCCCGCGCCGCGCGCTTTTCCTTACGGGCGCTATGATCTGACCCGCAATCAGGGTTTTGTGAACGTGGGTCTGCATCACGATACGGCGGCCTTCGCGGTGCAATCCATTCGGGAGTGGTGGCAGTCGGAAGGCAGGGGTCAATACCCAGGCGCCCGGCGTCTTTTGATTACCGCCGATGGCGGCGGTTCCAACGGCTCTCGACTGCCTCTATGGAAATGGGAACTGCAAGAACTGGCCCGGGACTTGCGTATTCCCGTTATCGTCAGCCACTTTCCTCCGGCGACAAGCAAGTGGAATAAAGTCGGGCACCGCCTGTTTTCTTTCATCAGTTCAAATTGGCGCGGAGAGCCGCTGTCGGACTATGAGACAGTGGTCAAATTAATCGGCAACGCGACCACGCGCAACGGCTTAACGGTCAAATGCCAATTGGATCTCAGACAGTACCCGGCCGGGCGGCAAACAACAAATGCCGAAATGAAAGAAATCAATCTGCTACGCAATGAATTTCACGGAGATTGGAACTATACCATATTACCTTAAGGACCTTATAACTTGTAACTGTTATTATTTCGCCGCCCCTGAATCGGGAACAGGGTTGACAAGCGACAGCGGCGGCTGTAAGGAGCGCCAAAATGCATTATTTTACGATGTATCCGTCGCCGTTAAACACCATCACTCTCGCAGGCGACGGCGACAATCTTGTCGGCGCGTGGCTGGAAGGCCAAAAGTATTATGGCGGCACCAGACATGAAGAGATGACGGAAAAAAATGACCTGCCGATATTCAGGGCCGCAAGAAAATGGCTGGACAGATATTTCGCGGGGGAGAGGCCCTGTATTTCAGAATTGCCGCTCCAGCCTGTCGGCGGCGAATTTCGTCAAACGGTCTGGCGCATTTTAGGCGAGATACCATATGGTGAAGTCGTCACCTACGGCGACATCGCCAAAAAAACAGCGGCCAGAATGAACAAAGCCAACATGTCCGCCCAGGCGGTGGGCGGAGCGGTCGGCCATAACCCCATATCGATCATAATCCCTTGCCACAGGGTGGTGGGGGCAAACGGCAGCTTGACGGGTTACGCCGGCGGCCTCGGCAGAAAAATTAAATTGCTCGAACTGGAGGGCGTTGATCTGTCCCGGCTGTTTGTTCCCGCGAGAAGCACCGCGCCCTGACGGCCTTGGATGGCCTTAAACAGAGCGCGCTTTCCCCGCTCATAAATCTGCTGGCGTCAGCAGTTGCCCAGGTGGACCTGGCGGAGGCGGGTCCGGGCCAGTCGGCCGAAGCGCCTGAGCAGTTCCAGATCGGTGGGCGGGGCCTGGTAGCGGAAGGCCGGGAAGTAACGGGAAATGTGCAGCGGCAGATCCGGGGATTGGGCGGCCACCCAGTCGACCAGGGCGGCGAACTGGTCGGGGTCGTCGCTGAGGCCGGGCACCACCAGGGTGGTCAGTTCCAGATGAATGCCGGCGGCCAGCATTTTTTGGATATTGGCCCTGGCGGTTTCCAGGGAACCGCCCAGGGCGGCGTAGTTTGCGGGATCAAAGGTCTTGAGGTCAATGTTGGCCGCCGCGGTCCAGGGCAGCAACTCGTTCAGCAGTTCGGCCGAAAACTGGCCGTTGCTGACCAGCACCGTGGCGATGCCGGCCTCTTTCAAAACAGGCGCGGCCGCCAGGATGTATTCGGCCATGACCGTGGGCTCGTTATAGGTATAGGCCACCGAGTTCAGGCGCAGTTCCCTGACCTGGTCCCGCAGTTCTTCGGGGCTGACGGCCAATAGCGGCGGCCGGCCCCGGGGCCGGGCAAGGGCGTGATTCTGGCAGAAAGGGCAGCCCATGGTGCAGCCCAGACCGCCCAGGGAAAAAATCCGGCTGCCGGGCCGCCAGTGACGCAGAGGCTTTTTTTCAACGGGGTCCACCGCCCGGCTGCTGAAGAGGCCCAGGTAAGGGGAGACCAAAGCCCCGGCTTCGGCCCCCCGCACCCCGCAGTAACCCCGGCCCCCGACCGGGATCAGGCAGCGGCGAAAGCAGAGCCCGCAGCGGTAACGGCCCGGCCCGGCCGGTTCCCCGGGCTCCCGGGTCCAGAAGCGGGGCCTGATCCCGGTCACGCCGGGCCGTCCTCCCGATAGCGGTCGACGCTGAAGCGCTGGAGACTGACCCCCTTGAGACTGCTGAGGCCGGCTTTGCGGGCGGCAATGGCCAACTGCTGATCAACGGTCTCCACGCCCTCCAGATCGGGCAGCAACAGGCCTCTCTGTTCACCCCGGCTGACGATGACCCCCCAGCAGGCCGGGTTCAGTTCGGCCGGGCTGTCCACCGGCTCCGGGGGCGACAGAACATCCACCGAGAAGCTGACCTCCCCCATTTCCCGGGGCCTCAGGGGCGGAAAGCGAGGGTCCCGGGTGGCGGCGGATATGGCATTGGCCATGATCTCCCGGGCCAGGTCTCCCTGAACTGGAAAAACGGTGCCCACGCAGCCGCGGAGACCGCCGCCCAGGGTCTTGATGGAAACAAAGCAGGCCCGACGGGGCCGCCACAGATCGGCCGGCGCCTCGATTTCCTTTAAAAGGCTGTCGTCGACCGGCCGGCCGGCCAGATGTTTTTCCAGAGTCAGCCGGGCCAGACGGGGGAAGGGATGAATGGCCTCCATAATTGGCCTCCATAGCGAAATTTAAAGCTCCGGATCGCCAAGCAGTTTAAAGGCATTGGCATAGCCCACGCCGAAAGGCCCCTCATAAGACAGCAGTTCCGCGCCGTGGTCGTGGCCCAGGCCGCTCATCAGACCCAGCATGGTCAGGGCCGAACGAAAGCCGCATTCCCCGGCCTCCTGAAGCCGCCGGGCCGGCCAGTTTTCCAGCAGGCTGTTGACCTGACCGTCGGCCACCGCCGCGACCAGTTCCCGGTCGAACTTTTCGCCGCTGGGATGAAAGCCGCCCGGCCCTTCGAGGCGCAGCCGGTGGGACAGGTCGCCGCTGGCCAGCAAGGCCCAGCGGCCGGCCGGTTTAAAATCAGCCAGGGCCCGCCCCAGCTCAAGGGCCTCAGCCGGCGACAGGCCGACCGGATTGGCCAGGATGACCGGCGGCTGATTTTCAAAAATTTCGGCCAGAAAGTGGAGCGGCACCAGGGTCCCGTGGTCCGGGCCGAGTCTGGCCACCGGCGTGCTGATCAGCGGCAGCCCCCGCCGCTTAAGGTGGGCCCGCAAGTCCCGCCGCGCGGCTGAAGGGCTTTTCAGCTCGAAATGGACCTGGGGCGCGCCGAAACCTTCCAGTCCGCCGGACATTTGCCCAGCGTCGTTGAGAAAAAAAACCCCGGGCGCATAGGGTTGATGAGGGGAGAGAACCAGGAGCAGATCCGGCTGCCCGCCCCGGGGCAGAAGCCCCAGCCGGCTCTGTATCCGGGCGGCCCCGGCCAGGGTAAGGGCGGCTTCGTTTTCCCGGCCCCGGCCCACAGCGGCGATCATGACGGGCGGGTGCGGCATCAGGGCTGTCCAAATCCAGGGCATAACCGGTAACTCTCTCAGGCGGTCGGCCGACAGCCAGGATTTGAAATGCGGCCCAGCCCCAATTTCAAATCCTTGATGTCTGCGCTTTCAGGTTGATTGCTTAGCCATCGGCATTTCAATTCACGGTTTAAACCTTAAATCCGCAGCCTTGATTATACGCCAAAAACGCCGGCCGGCAAAAAAATTTTCAGGGGGCTGAGATCTTTTCAGGCCGGTCAGGCCTGGGCCCTGAGGCCTGACGGCCCGCGGGAAAATCAGAGACCTGATAAAGCTTGTTTCTTCCGCACGGCTGTCAGCAGGCCCCAAACCCTGAGCGGCGAAATACGGCGGCATAAGATATTGGCAGACCGTAAAGCCCCGCAAATTCAGATTGACAGCTTTGCGTCTGTGGTGGCATGATATGCCAAATCGCCGTCCGGGGGTCTGGGGTATGAAGGTATTGCAGTTTAAGCGTTATTCGGTTCTGGATGAGGTTTTGTCGGCCCTGACCAGGCCGGCCGAAGACCCGCTGGAGGAAGCCCTGGTCATCGGCCGGAGGAAGAGCGGCGCTCGCTTCTCTTTTATGACCAACGCTGAAAACATTCCGGAACTTATCGGCTACCTGGAGGCCATCAAGACCGACCTGACCCTGGAAATGATCTACCAGGCCGAACGGGACGACGAGTGAAAAAATCGGCCGACCAGCGCCTGACAACCCCTAATATTGAGGCCAGCCCATGAGTTTCGATATCGCCAGTTTCGCCCGCACCAACAAGGTCATCCTCATCTGGACGGCCTTCGGCTTCCTGATTTACCTTCTGAGGGACATGTTCGGGCTGGTCTTCATCACCTATATCATGTGCTTCATCACCAACGGCCTGACCCACTGGCTGCACCGCTCGGCCGGGGCGCGCCGCCGCTTTATGGTGGTCTGCATCTATCTGCTCTTTCTGGCCCTGATCTCCTGCTTCATCTTTTTCCTGACCCCCCGGCTGGTCAACGAGGCTAAAAATTTCACCGAGCAACTGCCCCGCACCCTGGTGACCATCGAAGCCTGGGTGGACAGCAATTTAGCCGAAAACGAAACCCTGGCCCCGATCTCCGACCGCATCAAGACCTTTCTGACCCCGGAACAGATGATCGTCAAAGGTTGGGCCATGGGGCGGGGCGCCCTGGAGCGGAGCTTTCACTACGCCAGTTGGTTTTTCCTGGCTCTCTTGTTCAGTTTTCTGATCATGCTGGACCTGCCGCGCCTGACCCGCAGCGTGCGGGAACTGCGCTTCACCCGCCTGGCTTCGGTTTATGAGGAAACCGCCAACAGCATCATTCTTTTCGCCAAGGTGGTGGGCGAGAATTTTCGGGCTCAGATCATGGTTTCGGCCGTGAACACCACCCTGACGGCCATCGGCCTGCAGATTCTGGGCGTGGGCGGGGCGGTGCTTTTGTGCACCCTGGTTTTTTTCTGCGGGCTGATCCCGGTGCTGGGGGTTTTCATCTCCTCGGTGCCCATCGTCCTGATGGCCGTCAACAGCGGAGGCATTTCCCTGGGGCTCTGGGCCGCGCTCATGATCATCTTCATTCACCTGATCGAAGCCTATGTCCTCAATCCCCGCATCGTCTCCCGGGTCATGCACATCAACCCGGTGCTGACCCTGATCATCCTCTACATCGCCCACAGCTTCATCGGCCTGTGGGGCATGCTCCTGGGCGTGCCCATTTCGGTCTATATCTACCGTCAGCTCATCGTCGGCTGCAGCCCGAAACCCAAGCGGGGCCTGATCCGGGAGCCGGACCAGGCGGAAGCCGGGGCGGCCATGGAAAAGGCGGCCGCCGCCTCGGCCGAAGTTTCCGAACTGGACTATGAAGCGGCCATCCTGGAAGACGCCGAAGAAGGCCGCCGCTGATCAGCCCCCAAGGAAGACCATGACCTTTAAATTGCCTGTAACTCTGAGCTTTTTTCTGATTTTTTCAGCCCTGCTTTCCCTGGCGGCCGAACGCGGCCAGGCCTCAGGTGGCCTGAGGGCGCTTATGCTGGGCGACAGCCTGACCGCCGGCGGCGACTGGCCGGCCCTGCTGCCCGGGGTGGAAATCATCAATCAGGGCCTGAGCGGCCAGACCAGCGGCCAGATACTTACGCGGCTGGACAGCGTAGCTGAGGCCCGGCCGGACCTGATCTTTCTGCTGGCCGGCGTCAATGATTTCTATGTCGCCCGGGGGGAGGAGCGGATAGTGGCCAATCACCTGGCCATCTGGCGGGAACTGGCCCGGAAGCTGCCCCAAGCCCGTCTCCAGGTGATTTCTCTGACGCCGGTCAGCGAGCGGAAATATCCCGGGCTGAACCGGCGGATAAGAGCGGTGAACCGGCAGCTGGAAGGCGAGGCCCGAAAAATGGGCCTCTCTTTCATTGATCTCTACAGCCCCCTGGCCGATGAAGAGGGCGCCTTAAGGCCGGAATATACTTACGACGGCCTGCATTTCAGCGCCGAAGGCTACCGGGTCTGGGCCGTGACCATCAACCCTTATCTTAAAGAGGCCAGGCCATGAGCGACCTGGTCGTCATGCTGGGCGACAGCCTGAGCGCCGGCAACGCCTGGAACCGGGCTTTCCCCGGTCTGGCCATCAGAAACATGGGAGTCGACGGCGATACCTGGGCCGGGCTTTGGAACCGCCTGAACGAGGTGGCCATTCTTCAGCCGGCCAAAGTCTTTCTGCAGATCGGCATCAACGATCTGTTGCGGGGCGCGCCGCCCGACGAGATCGTGGCCGGCCACCGCCGCATCTGGCGGGATCTGGGCAAAAAATCACCGGAAACCCGGCTTTACGTCATCTCCCTGTTGCCCTATCTGGAAGAAGCCCTGCCCGGGCTGCCGCCCAACCTGGACATCATTTACATCAACCTGGCCCTGGCTGAAAAAGCCGAACAGAGCGGGCTGGATTTCATCAATCTCTTCCCCCTTTTTGCTGACGAGGACTACCAACTGCGCCTGGACTACACCAGCGACGGCCTCCACCTGACGCCTAAGGGTTACCGGGTTTGGGAAGAGGCCCTGCGCCCGGTCCTGGAACCGTAAACGGGACGATCGAAACCTATATCAGGATGGATTAGGATGGACAGCCGAAAAGATCAAGACCAGATTCTGGCCGAAGCGGTGCGGGTTCTCAATAACGAAGCCCGGAGTCTGAAGGTTCTGGCCGAGTCCCTGAACGGGGATTTCACCGACGCCGTGGATCTGCTTTTGAAACTGGAAGGCCGGGTGGCCGTCTGCGGCATGGGCAAGAGCGGGCACGTGGCCCGCAAGGTGGCCGCCACCCTGGCCTCCACCGGCGCCCCGGCCTATTTCATCCATCCGGCCGAGGCCAGCCACGGGGATCTGGGCATGCTGGCCCCCAGGGACGCTCTGCTGGCTTTTTCCAATTCCGGGGAAACCCTGGAGTTGGAGAGCATACTGATTTTCTGCGCCCGGCGCCAGATTCCGGTCATCGGGGTGACTAAAAACCCGGCCAGTCTCTTGGGCCGCCAGTCGCGGCTGGTGCTGGAACTGCCGGATCTTCCGGAGGCCTGCCCCTTCGGCAGCGCCCCGACCACCAGCACCACCATGATGATGGCCCTAGGCGATGCTTTGGCTCTCTGCCTGTTGGAGGCCAAGGGTTTCACCCCTGAGGACTTTCATCAGTATCATCCCGGCGGCAGCCTGGGCCGCAAGCTTTTGGCGGTGCGGGACATCATGCACGTGGGCGACGAGATACCCATCCTCCACCCTGACCAGCCCATGCCCGAAGTGCTCTACACCATCACCGGCAAAAGCCTGGGCTGCAGCGGGGTGCTCGGCCCGGACGGAACCCTGATCGGCATCGTAACCGACGGCGATCTGCGGCGGCACATGGCCGCCGACTTCCTCAAGCTCAGCGCCCGTCAGATCATGACCGCCAATCCGGTGACCGTCGGCCCCGACACCCTGGCCGCCCAGGTCCTGGGCCTGATGCAGAAGAAGAGCATCACTTCGGTTTTTGTGGTCGACGAGCAACTCAGGCCCCTGGGCCTGGTGCACATTCACGACTGCCTGCGGGCCGGCCTGGAGTAAAGGGGCCGCCCCGCCGGCGCCTGTTCCGATTTTCAGAAATAGAACGATTTAATGTGAAATTAGCGTATCTAATTCCAATCTTTCGACTCCCGCCAACAAAATCGACCGGGCCAGATCGGCCCGGTCACGGTTAAGGGCCTCGGCCAGATTGTCCAAGCGCCGGCCGTCGGTCGCGGTCAAGCGGATATTGACCACGTAAGTCAGAGGGTTTTTAGCTTTGGGGCGGCCTTTGCCGGGCTTGCGGCCGAGCGCCCCTTCCTTTTTTTCAGTCATGGTTCTGGTGCCGGGCCAGGTATTCGCGGGCGGCCTTGGACAGCAGGTCGCTTTGGGCCGCCTGGGCCAAAGCCTGGGCTAAAGCCTCGGGGGCTTCACCCCCAGCCACCCGCACCAACAACGGCCGGGGCGCGCCGTCATAAGCGGGGGCGGCCAATACCGCCCCGGGACCGCTGGCCGGGGGATTGTCCCGGCCTTCCAGCCATAAGGGCATGGCTTCATCCACCAAATAGCGGTAGGCGTCCTCAAAACTGTCTCCGTAAGTCAGACAGCCAGGCATATCCGGAACATCCACCGAATAAGATCCGTCGGCTTCTTCAAAAAATCTGGCCCAATACGCTTTCATAATCACCATCCCCAAGCAGCGGCCATCGCCGCTTAGAATTTTATCTTAGCCTGTCTTTCAATGCTTTTCAAAGTGCCTATGGGGACATCCTTGGCCCCGTGAATCGGCACGATCACCGCCCCGAGTTCAGGATGGTCGGGGTTGATCAGCTTTTCGTGGCTGCCGCGCTTCCCCTGGGATATCCAGCCCGCCGCCTCCAGTTTTTTCACGATCACTTTGCCGTTCATGACAACCCCCATCCTTTAAAAGCAGTATAGGTTATTTTATATTTTTTGTCAACAATAAAATATACAAAAAATAAAAAGCGGCCTAAAAAAAGTCCCGTTGCAGGGCGGGGAAAGGGTGACGGGTGTTTGAAATACGGCGTTTACGTTATCTGGCGGGGATTTCCGCCGCCCAGGTTCTGGACCTGATGCAGAAGAAGAGCATCACTTCGGTTTTTGTGGTCGACGCGCAGCTCAGGCCCCTGGGTCTGGTGCGCATTCACGGCTGCCTGCGGGCCGGCCTGGAGTAAAGGGGCCGCCCCGCCGGCGCCTGTCCG
>JAISFR010000017.1 GCA_031263565.1 Candidatus Adiutrix sp.
GACAGGATCGCCGACCTCATTGAAAAAGAACTGACCGAAGGGGTTGAGCCCAATCAACTGCTCCAGGAAGGTCTGATCGCCGCCATGGACGCGGTCGGCAAAGCCTTTTCCGAAGGGGAAATTTTCGTGCCTGAAATGCTGATGGCCGCCCAGACCATGAAACTGGGACTCGATGTGCTGAACCCCAGACTGGGCGACAAAGACGCCCAAAGCCGGGGCGTGATCGTCATTGGCACGGTCAAAGGCGACCTTCACGATATCGGCAAGAATCTGGTGGGCATGATGCTGGAGGGCGGCGGCTTCGAAGTGCATGACCTGGGCATCGACGTCAGCCCCGAGTCTTTTGTGGAGGGAGTCAAAAAATACCAGCCGGCCATTCTGGGGCTGTCCGCCCTCCTGACGACCACCATGCCGGTCATGGAGGAAACGGTCAAGGCCCTCAAGGCGGCCGGTCTGGAGCAGGTCAAAGTAATGATCGGCGGCGCTCCGGTGACCCAGGATTTCGCCGAAAAGATCGGGGCGGACGGCTTTTCCGCCGACGCCCCGGCCGCGGTGGAACTGGCCCGCAGCCTGAGCAGGTAAAAAAAGACGGCCGGCTTTTCGCGCCCGGCCCCTCACCTTCGGGGGGCCGGGCGCGTTTTGGCCCTGGCGCTCAAGTCAGGCCCTGAAGCAAGGCCAGACGGTAATAAGCCCCTTTGGCGGCCACGAGCTCGTCATGGGGGCCGCTTTCTATCAGGCGCCCCTGGTGCAGCACATAAATCCGGTCCACCCGGCGGATGGTGGCCAGGCGATGGGCGATGGTGATGGAGGTGCGGCCGGTGAACAAAGTGTGGAGGGCCCTTTCGATCAGGGCTTCGCTTTCGGAATCCACGGCGGCCGTGGCTTCGTCCAGAATGATGATTTCCGGGGCCTCGATCAGGGCCCGGGCACAGGCCAGAAGCTGCCTTTCGCCGGCCGACAGATGCCTTCCGCCAGGCCCTAAAGGTTCGTCATAGCCCCGGGGCAGACGCTGAATGAACTGGTCGGCCCCGACCGCCCTGACCGCCGCGAAGAGGTCGGCATCTTTCAGATCCCGGCCCAGGCGCAAATTTTCCATGACCGTGCCGGAGTAGAGATAGACGTCCTGGGCGACCAGGCCCAGGCGGGCCCGGTGGGCGGCCAGGTCCAGCTCTTTCAGCGGCTGCCCGTCGAAAAGGATTTCCCCGGACTCCGGGTCGTAGCTGCGCTGAATCAGGTTGATGATCGAACTCTTGCCGCTGCCGGTCTGCCCCACCAGGGCCACGGATTCTCCGGGCGCGATCTTGAAGCTGAGATCCTTGAGCACCAGCGGGCCTTCGGGGAGGTAGCGGAAATTGACCTGGCGGAATTCCAGCCCTCCTCCGGGGCGGACGGGCTGAAGGGGGCGCTCCGCCTCCTCAATGCGTTCGTCCTCGTCCAGAAGTTCGGTCAGGCGTTCCAGGGAGGCCAGGGCCGACTGGAAAATATTCAGCTTTTCGGCCAGATCCTGAAGGGGCATAAAGAAACGCCGGGCATAGCCGATGAAGGCGGCCACCACCCCCAGGCTCAGGGCGCCGGCCAGCACCGAGCCGCCGCCGTACCAGATGACCAGGGCCAGGATGGCCGAGGCGAAGAGGTCGATCAGGGGCACGAAGACGGCCTGGATTCGCAGCTGGCGCAAGCCGGCCAGATAGGTGGCCTGATTCAGTTCCTGAAAAAGGTCCGAACTGCGCTTCTCCTGCCGGAAGGCCTGGATGATCTTCAGGCCCCCTATGCTTTCGGCGAAGTTCTGATTGATGATGGCCAGGCGGGCCCGGAGGTCGCGCTGCACGGTCCGGGACAGGCGGCCGAAATAAGAGGACATGAGCGCCATCAGGGGCGTGAAGGCCGCGGTGATCAGGGCCAGTTGAGGGCTCAGGGAGAACATGATGCCCAGGATCAGGATCAGGGAGACCAGGTCGCCGCCCACGGCGGCCACGCTGGTTTTGGTCAGATTGGCCAGGTTGTTGACGTCGTTGGTCAGCCTGGAGGTCAGGCGGGCCGATTGCTGACGGTCGAAAAAACTCTGGCTGAGGCCGAAAAGGTGCTCCAGAACCTGTTGGCGCAAAGTCAGGCTCAGGCGCTGGGCGGCCAGTTCCAGGATCACCCGCTGGGCGAATTCGAAGATATAGCCCAGGAACATGATCGTGCCGAAGATGAGGGCCAGGCGGGCCAGGCCGTCGAGGTCGGCCGCGCGCCAGAAGCTGGTGACGGCCTGGGGAATTTGGGCCAGATTCTTCTCTTCCACGGCCAGGGCGGCCGGATAGCGGATCAGGATCTCGGGCCGGGCCCCGGCCAGGGCCAGAATCTCACGCTCCCCCGCCCCGTTGCCCAGCGTTCGGGCATAAAACCGCTCCCGGCTGAGGAGGCCGGCCCCGATCAGTTGGCTTTCCTCCCGCCGGTCCAGAAGGCTTACGGCTTCGGGTTTCAGGAAGAAGACTCCGTTTCGTCCGCTGGCCGTGTAATGGCCTGAGGCCAGAATTTTCTGAAGGGCTTCGGGAACCGGCCGGCCGGCCGGCAGGGTGACCCGGGGCCCCACCGGCACGATATAACGGTCAATAGCCAGTTTGGTGGCGTAGGGCAGCAGCACCGAAGCCAGGGCGGCCAGGAGCGTCAAGCCGGCGCCCAGCGTAATGATGAAGCGCAGCGGCCTGATCAGCGGCCACAGGCGCCGCAGCAGCTTCAAATCCCCGCCTTTAAGGGGGCGCCTTACTTCGTCTTCGACCACGGGCCGCCCCCTTCCCTTTCCTCGAACTGGTTCAGCTCCAGCACCCTTTTGAAATAGGTCTCCCGGCTCATCAGTTCTCTGGGGCTGCCCTGGTCGCTCAGCCGCCCGTTTTCCAGCACCAGGATCCGATCCACCTCCATCAGGCTGGAGAGGCGGTGACTGATGATCAAGCCGCCTTTACCGCGCCGGACCGGCAATAAGCGGGACATGATCTCGGCCTCCACCCCGGCGTCCACGGCCGACAGGGTATCATCCAGGATCAGATACGGCGGGTCCGGGACCAGGGCCCGGGCCAGGGCCAGACGCTGGCGCTGACCGCCGGACAGGGTGATGCCCCGCTCCCCGACCACGGTCTCCAGACCGTCAGGGAAAGAGGCCAGATCCCGGCTCAGCCCGGCCAGGTCCGCGGCGGCCAGGATTTCCTCCGGCCGGGCTTCAGGCCGGCCAAAGGCCAGGTTTTCGTAGATGGTGCCGCTGAATAAAAAACCGTCCTGCGGCACATAGCCGAAAAGAGCCCGCAGATCATCCAGCGGCCAGTCTTCGACGGCCTGCCCGGCCACCCGCAGCGTTCCCGGCGGGGCGCTGTGGAGGGCCGGCAGGAGCGCGGCCAGGGTGCTTTTGCCCGAACCCATGGGGCCGACCAGGGCCGTGATCTGGTCGTGGGCCAGGGTGAAGCTGAGATCCGCCAGGGCCGGCTGCCGTCGGCCGGCATACTGAAAAGTCAGCCCCCGCAGTTCGATATCCGCCCGGCGGTCGGCCGGGGCCCGCAGATGAGCCTGGCGGGCCGCCCCCGAGCCTTCTTCCTCAGCGTAGAAGACCCGGTTCAAGCGGTTCAGGGAAGCCAGACCCTGCTGAATGAAGCCGACGATCATGCCGAGGGCCATCAGCGGCCAGGTCAGCATGGCCAGATAATTGATGAAAGCCACGAAATCCCCGGTGGAGACGTGGCCGAAGACCGTCTCCCGGCCGCCGAAGTAGAGGACCAGGGTCACCGCCAGGTTGCTCATGAAATGGAGAAAGGGAAAAAAGGTGCCGGCCAGTTTAGCCTGGCGCAGGTTGCTGAGGAGGTAGCGCCGACCGGCGGCCCCGGTCTCCCCAAGCGCCAGAGCGGACAGGCCCATGGCCCGGATGACCCGGAAACCGGAGAGCTTTTCCCGGACGCTTTCGCTGAGCTGGCCGAAAACGTCCTGCACTTCCAGGGTCAACTGATAAAGGCGGCGGCCCAGAAAATGGGTGACCAGGGTGATGGCCGGCATGGGCAAAAGGGCCCAGAGGGTCATGGTCGGGCTGATGGCGATCATGAAGCCCAGAGCGGCGCAACCCATGACCAGGGTATCGACCACGCTGATCAGGCCGGCGGCGATGGCCAGGCGGATGCTGTCCATATCGTTGGTGGCCATGGCCATCAGATCGCCGCTGGCGTTTTCCAGGTGCCAGCGGGGCGACAGGCGCACCATTTTTTGATAGAGCCGGTCGCGCAGGCCTTTTTCCACCCGGCGGGAAAAGCCGATGATCAGGATCCGCCACGCGAAACGGGCGCCGGCGATCACGGCGGCCAGGGAGAGTATGGACAGCACCGGATTCAGCAGGTCGGCCGGAACCGCGTCCTCACGGCTCAGAAGATCGATGCCCCGCCCCAGAATCGTGGGTATGGCCAACTGGGACAGATCGCAGATGACCAAAGCTAGAAAACCAGTTAAAACCAGGTGGAAATTCTTTTTTAAAAAGGGTAATATAAGCTTGATTCCGGACACTTGGAGCCCTCGGAGCAAAGGGCGGCTCTAAATCAGCCCCTTTCCGGTCGGGAGGGAACGCAGGCCTGACCGCTTTTAGAGCTTCCCCAAAATTGGCGGCCAGGCGCCAGGTTTCTATTATAGCTCATTTGCCAGGCTCCGGAAACCTCTAATGCGGCCTCTTATAATGTTTAAAAATCTATGGAGATTAAAGTGACCAGAGATCCAAAAAATTATGGCGATTTTGATATTTTAGGCTACCACTACCCCCTGCCTCTGGGCGGAGGCGGCAGCCGGACCAAAGAGCATATCCTGATGAAAGGGACCATTCTCTTCGCCCAAAAAGGCTATGCCTCGGTTTCCATGCGGGATCTGGCCGAAGTAACCGGCATCAAACCGGCCTCGCTCTACAATCATTTCAGCAGCAAGGAAGCCCTGTGGGAAGCGGTTGTGGATCACGCCGTCGATTTATACCGCCTTTATTTCAAGCGCCTGGGCGAAACCCTGTCCAAAGCCCGGACTTTTGAACAGGTTCTGGACATCATGTTTCAGGAACCGGAAACTTTTACCAACATTTTTTCCTGCCTGGCCTTTGGCCTGATCCAGGCCGAGCAGTTCCGGGACGAACGGGCCGGCGCCGTCTTTAACGGCACTTTCCTGGAATACAGCATCAATTTTATCAAGGGTTGGTTTGACCGCTGCGTTGAACAGGGCCTGGTGCGCAGTTTCGACACCTGGACCGTGGCCGCTTTTCTTATGAACAGCGTCCTGGTCGCCATTGAACTTAAGGTGCAGGAGGTGATGGGGCGGCCCATTGCCCACTCTCCGGGGGAAATGATCAAATCTCTCCACCGCTTTATTCTGGATGTGACCGCCAAACATTGAAACCGGGGCCTTCCCGGTTTTTCTTTATGGGCCTCAGGTTGCTCTTTTATCTGAAAAATGCTAGTCTGTTCACTTCGATAATCCGGAGCCGGAGCTTGTTTCGGACGACATTTTCCATTTTCGCTGAGGGAAACGCATGGCCTTGATCATACAGAAATATGGCGGCAGTTCCGTGGCCAGCCTGGAACTGATCCGCCAGGTGGCCAAACGGGCTATCGAAACCAAAAATCAGGGGCATCAGGTGGTGGTGGTTCTGTCGGCCATGAAGGGCGAGACCGACCGGCTTCTGGCCATGGCCGCGGAGATGGCGGCCGGCCCGGAAGCCCGGGAAGTGGACCAGTTGATCGCCACGGGCGAGCAGGTCGCCGTTGCCCTCTTCGCTCTGGCCTGCCAGGCTTTCGGAGAAAAGGCCAAGAGCTTCACCGGTTTTCAGGCCGGCATCCAGACTGACGAAACCCACCAGAAGGCCCGCATCACGGCCATTGAGCCCGGCCGGATTAAAACTGAACTGGCCAAGGGCCGGGTGGTGGCCGTGGCCGGCTTTCAGGGCCTGACCCCGGGGCGGGACATCAGCACCCTCGGCCGGGGCGGCTCGGACACCACGGCCGTGGCCCTGGCCGTGGCCCTGGGGGCCGACACCTGCGAGATATATACCGACGTGGACGGCATTTATACCACCGATCCCCATATCTGCGAAAAAGCCCGCAAAATGGACAGAATAAGCTTTGAGGAAATGCTGGAGCTGTCTTCCCTGGGCGCCAAGGTCATGGAGATCCGTTCGGTGGAATTCGCCATGAACTATAATGTGAACATACACGTGCGGCACGCCCACCAGGCGGGCCGCGGCACGCTGATCTGCGAAGAGGATATTGAAATGGAGAAAAAACCGGTTACCGGGGTGGCCTGTTCCAAGAACGAAGCCCGCATCACTCTCCTGAAGGTGGCCGACCGGCCGGGCATGGCCGCGAAAATCCTGGGCATCGTCTCGGCCTCGGGCATCGTGGTGGACATGATCATCCAGAACCAGTCGGCCGAAGTGGATCCGGCCAGCGGCCGGGCCCACACCGATTTTTCCTTCACCGTGCCCCTGAGCGACTACGCCAAGGCCATGGAACTGATGGAGGGCACGGCCGGAGAAATCGGGGCCGAACGGATCATCGGCACCGACAACATCGCCAAAATCTCCCTGGTGGGCGTGGGCATGCGCAATCACGCCGGGGTGGCCACCCAGATGTTCCAGACCCTGGCCAGGGAAGGCATCAACATCAGCCTGATCTCCACCTCGGAGATCAAAATCAGCTGCGTCATCGAGAAGAAATATACCGAACTGGCCGTCCGGGCGCTTCATGAGGCCTTTGGCCTGGGCGACCTTCCGGACACGGAAGAGTAAGGCCGGCCCGTGGCCCGGGGCAGCCGCATCGGCCTGATGGGGGGCGCCTTCAATCCCATTCACCTGGGGCATCTGCGGGCGGCCGAGGAAATCGCCGAACGCTTTGACCTCGATCAGGTCTATTTCATGCCCGCGGCCCGGCCGCCCCACAAATCGACCCTCCCGCTGGCCACCTACTGGCAGCGGCTGGAAATGCTGAAGCTGGCCGTCTCCGACCGCCCCGGCTTCTGGGTCTCGGATCTGGAGTATCATCTGCCCACGCCCAGTTACACCATCAACACCGTCCTGGCCTTCAAGAAGGCCTGGAGCGCCCGCAGCGTGATTTTCTTTCTGGTGGGCCTGGATTCTTTTCTGACTATTTCCCAGTGGCACCGGGGCCGGGAACTCCTGGCCGAGACGCCCTTTGTGGTTTTCGCCAGGGCCGGCATCCCCGAACCTTTCGAAACCCTGCGCCGGATGCTGAAGGCCGGGGTGGACCCTGACATAAGGTGGCTCGCCAAAAACGAATGTTTCCGCGCCCCGGGGCTGAAGCCGATTTATTACCAGCCCGGAGGGCGTCTGGAAATATCTTCCACCGACCTCCGCCAGCGACTGGAAAGCGGGGCTTCAGTCCGCTACCTGGTGCCCGAACCGGTGCGCATCTTCATTGAAACTCACGGTTTATACGCATCCCCGGCTTTGACCCCCACGAGGTACAATGAGCGACGACAAGAGCCGAACCAAGACAAAAACCCCGACCCCCAATAAAACCGGGACCCCAGCCAGGCCCGCCGCCCGGGCCAAAATCGGCCCCCAAGCCAAGACCGCCGCCCGGGCCAAACCCGCCGTCAGGGCCAAACCCGCCGCTAAAAAAACTCCGGCCCGGGATCTGGCCGAGGTGGTGGCCGCGGCCGCGGCCGAGCATCAACCGCTGAACCCGGTCTTGCTGGACTTGCGGGGCCTGTCTTCGGTGGCTGACTGGTTCTTCATCGCCAGCGCTGAAAATCCGCGCCAGATGGCGGCCATTGCCGATAAAATAGTCCGGCGGGCCCGTGAAAACGGCTTCCGTCCCCTGGGCCGGGAAGGCCAGGGCCGCCCTGACGAGCGCTGGGTACTTTTGGATATGGGCGAGGTGGTGGTTCACCTCTTCAACCTGGAAGGCCGGAAACTTTATGATCTCGACGGGCTGTGGACCGATGCCCCCCGGCGGGACCTCGAAGAAATGAAGTGATGGTAGTAGAAGTATGCGCGCTAGGGTAGTCCGGAACTTATTGGTATTTTCTTTGTGTTTCAGCCTGGCCCTGCCCTGGCCGGCTCTGCTCCGGGCTGAAAGCGTCACGCCCGGTAAAGAGCGGGAGATCGGGGAACGCTTCCATATGAAGATGGCCGCCACCGGCGCCATCGTGGACGACCCCATCGCCAACCAGTATTACAGACGGGTCACCGACCGCATCATGAAAGGCGCCGGGCTCAAAGCCGGGCAATACCATTTCTATATCATCAATTCCGACGGCATCAACGCCTTTGCCGTGCCCGGCGGCTACATCTATATGCACACCGAGACCATCATCAGCCTGGAGAATGAAGGGCAGCTGGCCTCCATCCTGGGACACGAGGCGGCCCATATCACTTCCCGGCATTACGCCCGCCGGATGGAGGCTTCCTCAGCCCTGAGCGCCGGCTATATCGCCTCCATGCTGCTCGGGGTTTTTATCGCCTCCCGGGGGGGGAACGCCGGCCCCTTGGGGCAGGCCGTGATCATGGGCGGCACCGGGGCCACGATTTCGGCCATGCTGGCCAATTCCCGGGAAGACGAAGCCGAAGCCGACGCCAAAGGCCGCCAGTACCTGACCAAGGCCGGCTACCAGGCCCGGGATATGTACGGGGCCTTCAAAATCATGGCCGACCGCACTTTCCAGGTTTCCCCCCAGTCCGCCAACTACCTGACCACCCACCCGGCCCTGACCAGCCGCCTGGCCACCACCTTCAAGGATTACGAAAACGCCCCGCCCGCCCCTCAGGATCAGCGCTATCTGGCTTTCCGCGACCGGATCCTGGCCCTGACCGGGCAAGCGGACCGCGTGAGAAATATTTTCACCAAAAGAATAAACGGCAATAAAAACGACCATTCCGCCCTGCACGGCCTGGGGCTCTTATTAGCCCGCCAGCAAAACCTGACGGAAGCCGACAGGCGCATGACCCAGGCCCTGGCCCTGGATCCCGACAACCGGGAATATCTGGCTGATCTCGGCGATCTGGCCCTCAGGAGGCGCAAAGCCGACGACGCCAGAAAATATTTCGAAAAAGCCGGGCCGGACAACCGCCAGTCGGTCCTGGGGCTGGCCCGGGCTTCGGAACTGCTGGGCGACAACCAACGGGCGGCCGGCCTCTACGAACGGGCGGTGGACATGGATCAGACGCCGTACCCGGAAGCCCTGGAACTGGCCGGCCGTTTTTTCGGCAAAATCGGGCAAATGGGCCGGGGACACTATTATATGGCCCGCTATTTCAACGACGTCGGCAACCTTGACAAGGCCATCTTCCATTACCAGGAAGTGGAAAAGCAGCCCGACGGCGGGCGGTACCGGGCCATTGCCGCCCGGGAGATCAAATTCCTGAGCGATATGAAAAAGGAAGACAAGAAATAGGAGATTTGGGCATGACCCAGCATCTGATCACCGTGCTGCCCGGGGACGGCATCGGGCCGGAAGTGGTGGGCGAGGCCCGCAAAGTGGCCGACGCCGCGGCCCGGATTTTTGGTTTTCAATTGAAATGGCTGGAATTTCCCTTTGGGGCCGGCTATTATCTGGAACACGGCCTGGTTTTGCCGCCGGCCGCCCTGGACGATCTGGCCGAGGGCGAGGCCATGCTGCTGGGGGCGGTGGGCGACCCCCGGGTGCCCCCCGGTCCCCTGGAACAGGGCCTTTTGCTGGCCCTGCGTTTCCATTTCGATCAGTATCTCAATCTGCGCCCGGCTTTGAGCTTTCCCGGGGTGCCCACTCCGGTGGCCCTGCCTGACGGCTACCGGCTGGACGCGGTGGTGGTGCGGGAGAACACCGAAGATTTTTACATGGGTCTCGGCGGCCGGGGCGCCGGCCGCCTGGACCAGCCCCTGGAGACCAGGCGGGGCCTTTATGAACTCAGCGGCCGGCTGAACCTCGAGCTTAAGCCCGGGGAAGAGGCCGCTTTTTCCCTGGGCCTGATGAGCCGCCCGGCCGTGGCCCGCATCGCCCGCAAAGCCGGGGCCATAGCCCGCGCGCGGGGCGAGAAGAAAATCACCGTGGCCAGCAAGGCCAACGCCGTGCCCCATCTTTACGGTTTCTGGGACGAAGTGAGCAGCCAGACCTTGAGCCGGGAATTCCCGGACCTGGAAGCCGCCCGGATCAACGTCGATGCCCTTTGTTATCTTCTGCCCCGCCAGCCCCTGGACTACGGAGTCATTCTCTGCCCCAACCTTTTCGGCGACATTGTCAGCGACCTGCTGTCGGCTCTGGCCGGGGGGCTGGGGCTGGCCGCCTCCGGCAATATAGGCGACGGCCTGTCCATGTTCGAACCGGTTCACGGCTCGGCCCCGGGCCTGGCCGGCACCGGCCGGGCCAACCCCCTGGCCGCCATTCTTTCCTCGGCCCTGATGCTGCGCCATCTGGGCCGGGAAGAGGCCGCCTGGGCGGTGGAACGGGCGGTTCTGAATTACCTGCAGAGCCCGGGGCGGCCTTTTGAGCTTGGCGGCCGGGATCCGGTCCAGGCCGTCGGCGACCAGGTGGCCTCTCTGCTGCACCCCTGATTCGCCGGCCGGCTGTTTTACGGGGCTTGCGGCTCTTCAGGCTGGAAGCCGGCCGCCAGCGCTTTTTGTATCCATTGCCCGGCGGCCTGTTCATCCTTTTCCAGCCCCAGCCCCTCGCGGTACAGGAGACCCAAAAGATACTGGGCGGCGGGCTGGCCCTGCCCGGCGGCCCGGGTCAGCCAGAGGGCGGCCCGGGCCGGGTCGCGGCGCGGCCCGCCTTCCTCGTCCAGATACATCAGGCCCAAATTGTATTGGGCTTCGGCCAGGCCCTGTTCAGCGGCCAGGCTGAACCAGTGGAAGGCCCGGGCTGGATCTTGGGGCAGGCCCTCCCCTTTCAGATACATGGAGCCCAGGTAATTTTGGGCCTCGGCCCGCCCTTTTTCGGCCGTCACCTGAAACCAGGCCGCGGCCCGGCCGTAATCGCGTTCCAGCCCGTCGCCGGTATAGTAGATATAGGCCAGATGATATTGGGCGTCCTCGTCGCCGGATTCCGCCAGCTGGCGAAACCAGTGGGCGGCCTGGGCCGGGTCGCGAGGCAGGCCGTCGCCCTCGTTATAAATGACGGCCAGATTCATCTGGGCCTGGGCCAGGCCCTGCCCGGCGGCTTTTTGAAACCAGCCCAGGGCCTGGTCCATATCCCGTTCCACGCCCTGCCCCAAATAATAAGCCAGACCCACATTGAACTGGGCTTCCGGATGACCGGCCTCGGCCAGGGCCAGATAGCGGCGGAATTCCGCCTCGGCCGGGGCGGCGGGCGCGGCCGCCCCCGGCATCCCGTCCTGAGCCTTCACAATCCCGCCGTACATCAGGCCGGCCGCCAGCAGCGCCGCCAGTATTTTCCCCATAAGGTCTCCCGTTTGAAGCCAGGTCTTAAAACCTGTGAAATATCAGCCGGAAAGGCTGCTTTTCAATTTTAATTCCGTCAGGCCCCAAAAGTCAAACGGCCCGCCGGAAAAACCGGCGGGCCGTTGGGCCGCTGAAGCTCGCGGAGGCTTTATTTTCCCTGGTCGTGGCCGGCCTGGGCCCAGTGGTTTTTGCCCTGGGTGCTGTAGTGGGTGTGCAGCAGATGGTGCGACTTCTCGCCCAGGGGCTGCCCCAGGTATTTCTCATAGAGAGTCAGAACTTCGGGATTCTTGTGGGACTGGCGGACGGGCATGCTCTGGTCGAGGCTGTAGAGGCCGTCCATGCGCATCAGTTTCTGCCGGCTGGTGGCGAAAGGCTGGCCGCCGCCGCCCACGCAGCCGCCGGGGCAGCACATCACTTCAATGAAGTGGGCGTCGCATTCGCCGCGGCGAATGGCGTTCATGACCGTGCGGGCGTTCCGCAGGCCGTTGGCCACCATGATCTTGACTTCGGTGCCCTTGAGATTGACCGAGACCCTCTTGAGGCCCTGATGGCCCCGGACGTCTTCAAAATCAAGGTTTTCCAGGTTTTCGCCGGTGACCACCTCATAGACCGTGCGCAGAGCGGCTTCCATGACGCCGCCGGAAGTGCCGAAAATGGCCGCCGCGCCGGTGGAGTCGCCCATGAGGCTGTCATAATCGCTCTCCGGCAGCTTTTCAAAGTTGATACCGGCCATCTTGATCATCCGGGCCAGTTCCCGGGTGGTCAGGACCACATCCACGTCGCGGTAGCCGCTGGAATTCATCTCCGGCCGTTGGCTTTCGAATTTTTTGGCCGTGCAGGGCATGATGGAAACAGAGGTCACCCTGGCCGGGTCAACCCCGCCGACGCCGGGGTAATAAGTCTTGGCCAGGGCGCCGAACATCTGCTGGGGGCTCTTGCAGGTCGACAGGTGGGGGATCAGGTCGGGATAGAAAACCTCGACAAAATTGATCCAGCCCGGGGAACAACTGGTGATCATCGGCAGCCGGCCGCCGCTCTGAAGGCGGTGCAGAAGCTCGTGGCCCTCTTCCATGATGGTCACGTCGGCCGAAAAATCGGTGTCAAAAACCTTGTCGAAGCCCAGGCGCTTCAAGGCCGTGACCATTTTGCCGGTGGTGACGGCCCCCGGCGGCAGGCCGAAGGCGTCGCCGATGGCCACCCTCACGGCCGGGGCGGTCTGGACCACCACATGGCGCTCGGGGTCGTCGAGGGCGGCGAAGACTTGCCCGGTCTGGTCGTTTTCATAAATGGCCCCCACCGGACAGACCGCCGCGCACTGCCCGCAGTAGACGCAGAGGGTGTCGATGAGGGGTTTTTCATAGGGGGTGGTTATTTCGTAGTGGACGCTGCGGCGCGAGGTGTTGATGGCCCGGACGGTCTGGGTTTCCTGGCAGACCGCGACGCAGCGGCCGCACTTGACGCACTTGGCCATATCCCTGACCAGGGTGTTGGTGTCCACGCTGCGGGGGAACCGGCGGGCCTCCACCGGCAAAGCGGGCTGATAGAGGCCGAACTGCTGGGCCAGGGCCTGCAGTTCGCAGCTCTGGTTGCGGATGCAGGCCAGGCAGTCCTGGGGGTGCTCGGCCAGGATCAGTTCCAGAATCATCTTGCGGATGCCCCGGATCCGCGCGTTGTCGGTGACCACGCTGAGGCCTTCCCAAACATCATTGGCGCAGGCGGCCTTGAGCTTGCCGGCCCCGTCGCATTCCACCACGCAGAGGCGGCAGACGGCCCGGACCTGGAGATCGGGGTGATGGCAGAGCACCGGGATGTCGATCCCCACCTTTTTGGCCGCTTCCAGAATGGTGGTGCCCTCGGGGACGGTGACGGGGAGGCCGTCAACGGTCAGATTCACGCTTTTATTCGGATCGGGTTTATGATGGCTCATAAGGGTTCACCTCGCATCAGGCCGCAGCGGCGGGTTTGGATTGGTCGACATTGGCCTCGAATTCGCCCTTGAAATGCTTCCAGGCGGTATTCAGGGCCACGGCCGCGGTCTGGCCCAGGCCGCAGAAGGAGGCCGAAATCATGGTGGTCACCAGACGGCGCAGGAGGGCCAGGTCGGCCGCGGTGGCCTCCCCGGGCTTGGCCAGTTTTTTCAGAATCTTGTAGATCTGCTTGTTGCCCTCCCGGCAGGGGACGCACTTGCCGCAGGATTCGTGGAGGAAGAACTCGGTGACCCCCGTCAGGTAGTCGATGAGGCCCACATCTTCGTTCATGACCACCACGGCCCCGGAACCGACCGAGAGCCCGGCCTTGCCGAGTTCCCGGTGGCTGTAGACGGTGTCCAGTTGCTCAGGGGAACCGATGGGGCCGCTCTGGCCGCCCAGATGGAAGAATTTCAAACGCTGGCCGTCAGGGAGGCCGCCGCCGATTTCCGGGTCGTAGATCAGTTCCCGGAGGGTGACCCCGCCCAGGGGCACTTCATAGACCTGCCGCCGCCTGACGTGGCCGGAGAGGCAGACCAGCTTGGTGCCGCCGGAATCCGGCCGGCCCAGCTTACAGAAGGCTTCCCCGCCGGCGGTGACTATATAGGGGATGCTGCAGAGAGATTCGACGTTGTTGACCAGGGTGGGCTGAAGAAAGAGCCCCACTTCGGCCAGGTGCGGGGGCTTGATGCGGGGCCGGCCCACCCGGCCTTCGGTGGAGTTCAGAAGGGCCGAGTTTTCGCCGCAGACATAGGCCCCGGCGCCGGAGATGATGTGAATATCGAAATCGAATTTGCCGAGAATGTTTTTCCCCAGAAAACCCGCGTCCTTGGCCCGCGAGATGGCTTCCAGAAGCCGGCGCTGAATCTTGCGGTATTCGCCGCGCACATAGATGTAGCCGGCCTTGGCGCCGAAAACACAACCGGCGATGGTGATGCCCTCGATCAGCCTCAGGGGCAGCTTGGACATCAAAAGACGGTCTTTGAAGGTGCCCGGCTCGCCTTCGTCGGCGTTGCAGACGATGTATTTGGGGGTCTCGGGGATGTGGAAAAGATGTTCCCACTTCCTGCCCGAGGGATAGGCCGCCCCGCCCCGCCCCAGCAAAGTGGCCTTCTTGACCTCTTCGATGACTTCCAGGGGTTTCATGGCGACGGCCTTCTTCAGGCCGTCATAGCCGCCGATGCGCAGGTAATCCGCGACGTCGACGGGGTTGATATGTCCGGCGCCTTCCGAAACAATGCTTTTTAATTTTGACATGCCAGGGCCTCCCTATGAGTCGGCAAACCTTCCCGGTAGCTTCTGAGCAGGGTGTTCACCTTTTCCAAAGTCAAATCACCGTAAACCTCGTCGCCGATCTTGGCCACCGGCCCCACATCGCAGGCGCCCACGCAGCAGGTGTTGGACAGGGTGAATTTCCGGTCCGGACTGGTTTCACCCATTTTAATGCCCAGAACCTGCTCGAACCAGCCCTCCACCTCCCGGCTGCCGGTGAAACAGCAGGGGGTGCTCTTGCAGATCTCAATGACGTATTCGCCCCGGGGCACGGAACTGAACATGGCGTAAAAGGTAAGGATATCGTAAATCTTCGAAAGGGGCACATTCAGCACCCGGGCGCAGAGGGCCGACCATTTTTCATCGACATAATTGGCGCCGCTTTCAGCCTGAATATCGAGAAGCACGGCAATGAGCTGTTGGGCGTCACGGTCGTACTTCTCCATAATTTTCAATACCTGGCTTTCAGTCAATTGATCTTGCATACCTCTCCCCCGGCGGGTTCGCGACCCGCGGTCAAGCCGGCCTGAAACCGCTCCGGAAATATAAAAGAACGCGGCCGGATAGTTTAAAAAATGGAACGGCGGTCAGCCGTTCATTCGCCAGGACCGGCCCGGACCGGAAGAGGCCGGCGGCTCCGCCCCGGCCCAAATCCCAGCCCGACACCGGTCACAATTATAATGACAATGACAATCAAAGCGCTTGTTTCTTTATTTGAATAGCCGACCTTAGCATTAACGCCGGCGAATGTCAACTTGATTTTCATCAAAAATCAGCATTCAGGGCCTTTGGCGAATTGCCGGCCAGCCTTGGCCCGTCAGTCAGGGGCTGAAAATCACCCTAAACAGTCCGTCTGGGCCTTGATTTTCAGTCCGGATCTAAATTTTTTTACTTTTACAATATTTTGTGGAAGTAGATAAAAGCCCGGCCAGATCTGGTGGAAAAGCGCCCTCAAAACGGCCTAACTATTGAGTATAATTTATTAAAATAATATAAAATTAAGATATACTTGCTTGACAAAAATAATTATTAATAATATTTTGTAATCGATTATAAGAAATGCCGATCACTATGTTCGGCGGAGCCGCCCCTTCGGCCTCTAGGAGAGATCAGATGAAAAAGCAAAAAATGATTAAAAACGGACTGGCCGCCCTGGCCCTGACCCTGGCCCTGCCGGCGGCCGGCGCTCCGGCCCAGGAACTCAATTCCTTATATGTGACCCCCCGGCTGATCTACAGCCACCAGGTTGGCGATATGTCCCCGGCCTATTGGCGTGACGGTGTTTTCAGCGCCGGGGTCCTGGGCGGCGAGGAAACGGACAACAATTTCGGCTTCGGCCTGTCCCTGGGCAATGACTTCAGTTATTCCACCGACTGGCCGCTGCGGGTGGAGCTGGAATACGTCTACCGCGGCGAAGGCGAATTCGGCAAAGGCCCCAGTGTCTTCGCCCAGAACGGCGACGTCTATGCGGCTTCCCAAAGCTTCAGAGTCAAGGCCCACAGTTTGATGGGCAATGTCTTTTACGATTTTCCCGCTGAGCTGCCGCTCACGCCCTATATCGGCGCCGGCCTGGGTCTGGCCTATCTGAAAAGCAGCTACGGCAGCAGCAGCCGCCTGAATAATGACCCTACCATCACCGTGGCCTCTTCCAAAAATGACTGGAACTTTGCCTGGAACCTGGCCGCCGGGGTGTCTTACGAGGTCACCGACCGGGCGGCCCTGGATTTTGGCTACCGCTATGTCGATCTGGGCAGCGCCGAGCCCGGCTCGGTCAGCACCGCCACCTATTCCGGCAGTCCCAAGCTCGATTATACGGCCCACGAGTTCAGCGTCGGCCTGCGTTTTTCAGGTTTTTGATCGTTTCGGCAATTCTTGAATACTGGCGCTTAGCAGTCTCGGCCCGGCTTAAGGGCGAAAGGAGAAAGATTAATGAAGTTCAGCAGCAAAATTCTGGGCCTGGCGCTGGCGGGCGTCCTGGTCTCCAGCTCAGTCCCGGCTTCGGCCCAGGTGCAGACCGAGCCCTATTACCTGGGT
>JAISFR010000116.1 GCA_031263565.1 Candidatus Adiutrix sp.
GATACGCCTGACGGGGATTAAGATATCTGGCGCGAGCCCCTCTCGCGCGAAACACAGGCGGCCGATTTCCGAAGGCGTGTAGCTCAGGGGGAGAGCACTACCTTGACACGGTAGTGGTCAAGAGTTCAAATCTCTTCACGCCTACCATTTTCCGGGCTCCCGGACCACCGGGCGCCTTTTTAGTTCAGGCGGCCTTCCGCTTCCTAGCGGCTAATGGTAAACTTAAGCCCCAGGCGGCCGGCCGTCGGCATCACATCAGGCCGCCTGGGCGGCGCATCGCCCCTTTGGGGGTTAAAGGCAGGGCAAGGGAGGCCGTGGACCGGGGCAACCGGAAAATACATGACGCATTCTGACCCGAAACCCGCCCGCTCCGGCGGGTTTTTTGTATAGGTTCTTCATATGCCGAACATAAAAGTGAATGTCAACGGTCGGGAATACGATGTCCCTGAAGGCAGCCGGGCGGCCGGGGCCCTGCTGGCGGCCGAAGTGCCGGCCAAGGGGCCGCAAAAACCTTTGGCGGTCCGTTACCACGGCCGCCTGATGGATCTGTCGGCCCCGATTAAAGAGGGCGCCGTCCTCGAGCCGGTGGACCAGTCCCACCCGGCGGCCCTGGCTGTTTTGCGCCATTCGGTGGCTCACATCATGGCCGAAGCCGTCAAGGAACTCTTTCCCGAAGTCAAGGTGACCATAGGTCCGTCCATCGAGAACGGCTTTTATTACGACTTTGACAAGCCCGAACCCTTCACCCCCGACGACCTGGGCCGCATCGAAGAGCGGATGAAGCAGATCGTCAAGGCCGTCCAGCCCTTCCAGCGCCGGGAGATGAGCACCCTCCAGGCCGTGGAGTTCTTCAAATCCCTGGGCGAGGACTACAAGGTGGAGATCATCGAGGATCTGGCCCGGGATGAAAACGTCACGCGGGTTTCAACCTACACGGTCGGCTCTTTTGTGGATCTCTGCCGGGGCCCGCATGTGCCCGACACCGGCTGGGGCGGGGCTTTCAAGCTCTTGAGCGTGGCCGGCGCCTACTGGCGAGGGGACGAACACCGGCCCATGCTCCAGCGCATCTACGGCACGGCCTTCTTCAATAAAAAGGATCTGGAGCGGCACCTGCACCTTCTGGAGGAAGCCAAGCGCCGGGATCACCGCCGTCTGGGCCGGGAGCTGGATCTTTTTTCCGTTTCCGACGAGGTCGGCGGGGGCCTGATCATCTGGCACCCCAAGGGGGCCCTCTTAAGGGTGACCCTGGAGGAATTCGAGCGCCAGGAACATCTGCGGCGCGGCTATGACCTCGTCATGGGCCCCCAGATTCTGCGCACCGAACTGTGGAAGCGCAGCGGCCATTGGGACAATTACCGCGACAACATGTATTTCACGGAAATCGACGGGCAGAGTTACGGCATCAAACCCATGAACTGCCTGGCCCACATGTACATCTACCGCTCCCAGCTGCGTTCCTTCCGCGATCTGCCGTTGCGCTTTTTTGAACTGGGCACGGTGCAGCGCCATGAAAAGAGCGGGGTGCTCCACGGCCTGACCCGGGTGCGCCAGTTCACCCAGGACGATGCCCATCTCTTCTGCACCCCCGAGACCCTGGACGCGGAAATCAAGGGCATTCTGGATTTCGTCACCGACCTGATGGGCGCTTTCGGCTTTGAATACGAAATCGAGCTTTCCACCCGGCCGGCCAAGAGCATCGGCAGCGACGAAGCCTGGGCCATGGCCACCGGCGCCCTGGAAAAGGCCCTTCTGGACAAGGGCGTGCCCTATGAAATCAACGCCGGGGACGGCGCCTTCTACGGCCCCAAGATCGACGTCAAACTCAAAGACGCCCTCGGCCGCCGCTGGCAGTGCTCCACCATCCAGTGCGACTTCACCCTGCCGGAACGTTTTGACCTGACCTATGTGGATCACGACGGCCATAAAAAGCGCCCGGTCATGCTGCACCGCACCATTTTCGGCTCCCTCGAGCGTTTTGTGGGCATTCTGACCGAACACTTTGCCGGCGCCTTTCCGGCCTGGCTCAGCCCGGAACAGATCCGCCTTCTGACGGTCACCTCCCGGGGCGACGAATTCGCTCTCCAGTGCCGCGGCCGACTGCGCCAACTGGGCCTGCGGGCCGAGGCCGATCTGCGCAATGAAAAGCTGGGCTACAAGATCCGCGAGGCCCAGATGCAAAAGCTGCCCTTTATGCTGGTCGTGGGCGACAAGGAAGTGGAAAGCGGAACCGTGGCCGTCCGCCAGCGCGGCGGCCAGGATCTGGGCGTCATGAGCCTGGACGATTTCATCGCCCTGGCCCTGGCCGGGACCGCCAAGCCCACTTGGGATTTTTAAGCGCCGCCCGAACCGGGCGGCCATTGGCGGTTCATCATCCGGGCCGAATCTGAACGGCTGTTTCATAATCCGGTCGGCCTTCGGAGCCCGACCGCCAGACTTCAAACTGATCAACCTTGAGAGGTGTTGAGATTAACGGCAAGCGTTTCAAAGAATCCGACAACAAACGGGTCAACATCAACGAGCACATCCGGGCCCGTGAAGTTCGGGTTATCGGCGATGACGGCGATCAACTGGGCATTCTACCCCTGGACGGGGCTCTGGCGGCCGCCCAGGAGGCCGGGCTGGACCTGGTGGAAGTGGCTCCCGAGGCCGATCCCCCGGTCTGCCGGATCATGGACTTCGGCCGCTACAAGTATCAGCAGAGCAAAAAGAGCGCCGAAAGCCGCAAGAAGTCGACGGTGATCGAGGTCAAGGAAGTCAAGTTTCGCCCCAAAACCGGCGAGCACGACTATCAGTTCAAGCTTCGCAACATTCATAAATTTCTGGCCGAAAAGAACAAGGTCAAAGTCTCTCTGATTTTCCGGGGCCGGGAGATCGCCCACGCCGATCTGGGCCAGGCTTTGCTTGAGAGGGTTCTTCGGGATATCGGCGAGGCCGGGCAGTCCGAGCAGATGCCGAAACTGGAAGGCCGCAACATGATCATGGTGCTGGGCCCCAAATAATTTCAGCTTCTTTGCAAATATCGGAGTCGGCCCCTGGCCCTGCCCGGCTTATTTGAAAATGGATTTTATGTACTGCTCGAAGTAGGCGTTGTCGCCCAGAAGGCGGCAGCCGTCCCAAGCCCGGCCGCCGGCCTGCCGGGCCAGGTCACTGGCCAGGGCATAGCCGGCGGCGTTGCTGTCGCCGTAGATGAAGTTCACTTCCAGGGCCGGGCCCAAGTCGGCCGTGAGGCGGCTGAGGGCCCCGGCCACATCCTGGGGCTGGTCCGGCCCCCTGAATTCAGAAAAAACCAATAGAATTTTGCGGCCGGGCACCGAGGCCAGTTGGCCGCTGATTTCGGTCAGCCCGATGGCCAGCGAGGCTTCGCCGGGGTCGGCCGCCAGGCGGCCGACCGCCTTTTCCATTTCCGGCCGGTTGAAGATGGCCGGCCCGAAGAGAGATTTCTTTTCGGGCCGGCTCTTTTCATCCGCCCACCAGGCTTTGACCCGCTGGGGAATTTCTTTCCAACTGCCCACCGGCTGGGGATAGACGGGGGTCAGGGCGGCGGTGAAGGAACTGTCCGGCACATAGACGATGGTCCGGCTAAGGCCGGCGCCCAGGCGGCCGGCTTCGGAAAAGCCGGCGCAGGCCGAGGCGTCCGTGCGGGACGCGTTGGGGGTGATGGGCCTGACCGTGCCTTTCAGGCCCGACATATCGGCCAGGATAAAGAAACCGGGCTGGCTGGCCGCCGAGCTCCGGGCGGCCTTGAGGGCGTCCCCGTCGGCCTTGAAGTCGCGATGGTCCTCGCCGGGCGCCAGGTAGACCCGGTACCATTGGCCGTCTTTCTCCACCGAGGCCGGCCAGCCGCTCCGGGTCATCTTCCCGGCCTCATCCCGGGCCGCCAGCGGATCGCGATAGCTGCCCAGATAGCGGCCGTAGACGTGTTGGCGAAAAGCCCGGCCGCTGGCCGCCGGGCTCTTTTGCGGGTCCAGCGGGCGGGAGCCCCGGTCGGCGGAACTCTTAGTCCCCAGGGCTGATTGCCGGTAGAGTTCCTGGTTCTGGGAATCGGCGGACGACAGCTCCCCCGGATCATCCACCGGCAGAATGCGGTAATCCTGAACCAGGCCTTCGGCTCTCAGCCGCTGGCCCAGATGGTCGGCCGCCTCAGGCTCGCCGAAGAGGCCGACCATGACCACATAAAAAACGCCGACGCTGGAACTGCCGAAAGTCCGGGCCTCTTCCACCCGCTTGGTCAGGACAAAGGAGGTCAGGCCCCGGGACCTGAAAAAAGCCGCCCGGCGCCGGGCCGGTTCCAAGTCCAGATAGCGGCCCACCAGGGCCGAACTGAAGAGCCCCTTGAAAGTGCGGGCCAGGGCCCGGTCGGCCAGGGGTCCCTGATAGCTCCGGGGGTCGATGTCCGAACCGTCGTCACGGGGCCGGCTCAGTTCCAGGGGCAGTTGCCCGGAAGCCGGCGGCGGAGGCATAAGAAACATCAGCGGAAGCAGCATCAAGCACAGGAATCTTAACGGCCGAGACATAGTGCCTCCCTGGCGGGGCCCCTTTCAGGTTTTCATTGAAATCAAGGCCTTCCCGCTCCATAAGATACGTCTTTTCCCAAAAGAAAGCAACTCGCCGGATATAAAGCGGTAGAGTCGAGATGTGGCGCGGTGGCCGAGGCCTTAAGGCTCTTGATCGCGGCGTTGTATTCCAGGGGCGGCTGGTTTATAATTTTGGAAAATATCTGGGGAGGGCCGATCATGAGCCTGGATCTTAAATGCCGCCGGCGAGAGCTGCATCAGGCGCCTATGCGGCGCCCGGCGCTTATCCTGCCGGTGGTCTGGCTGGCTCTCGGGCTCTGTTTTTCCGCCTTGGCCGAAGCTCAGGTCAGCCCGAAAATCACTTATGAATATTACAGCGTCACGCCTCAGGAGGGCCGGTCTCTCAACAGCCGTCTTTTCGAGGAAACCCCCATTGTTCACGAACGCAGCAAGTTCGGCGGCCAGACCAGGTGGAAGATCGTCTACAACAGCTCTGTTTCCCAGCCCCGCATCGGGGTCTGCCGACTAGAGAGTTTTGAGGTCGAATGCAGTTGCCACCTGATCATGCCCCGGCTGGAAGGCGGGGATCAGAGCCTGCGGGAAAAGTTCGATCGCTTTTATCAGCGGCTGGATGAGCATGAGCGGCGGCACTGTTCCATTGCCGTGGATTATGCCCGGCGTTTTCAGGGCTGGCTGCGCGATTTGGGTGAGGACCGGTGCGAGCGTTTAAAGGAGCGGGTCCAGAAGGAATATGAGCGTCAGATGGAAGACTGCCGGGCCGAGCAGAGCCGCTATGACCACCGGACCATACACGGCCGGTATGAAGGGGCCGACTTAGGCCGGATAGAGCGGGAAGAGGAAATCAAAACCCGCCTGGAAGGTGAAGGCGACGGCCGGGGTCTGGCCAACCCGGAAAGCATCTCCCCCGGCTCGGGCATCTTTCAAGACGCCGACGGAGTCTGGCGCAACTACTAGCGCTTCAATGGCACTTGAAATTTTGACCGGGCACTGAGGACCAGCCCCTCACAGAGAAAAACTGCGGGGGGCGGGGTCGGGCCAGGCCTGGTTGAGCCAATGACGGCAGACTTCCGGCAGTTTAAGGATGTCCGGACACCACAGGTCGGCCTGACAGTGCCTGAAGACCATTTCATTGACCGCCCCGCCGCCGATGATGACCCCTGGCCGGCGATAGCCCGGGGGCAGCATGGTCCGGACCAGATCCACGGCTTTCAGCAGCCGGGGGTAGCTGGAACTGATGAGAATGGAGATGCCCACCAGATCCGGACGCCGGCTGATGGTTTCCGACAAAAAAACCTCCGGGGCCACGTCCACGCCCAGGTCATGGACCAAATAGCCGTGACTTTTGAGGATTTCCCCCACCAGGTCCTTGCCCAGATCATGAATGTCGCCGGCAATGGTTCCCAGAAGCACTACCGTGCCGGGGGTTTCGTTTTGGGCCGAGTTTTCGCCCCCGGCCGGCGTGAGGTTGATCATCTCCAGTATCTGCCGCATAATTTCCCCGGCCATGACCAGGGCCGCGGCGAAATACTGCCCTTCCTCGTATTTCCGCCCCACGATTTTCAAACCTTCCAGGCTGCGCCGCACCAGAAGATGGCCGGGATAGTCGACCTCGACCAGTTCCCGGGCCAGGACCAGGGCCTCGTCTTCGTCCAGCACGCTGATCACTTCCACCAGCCGGTCCGCCTTCGGGGCTATTTCTCTATAGCTTTCCATTTTCAATCCGCTCATTCCAGCCACAGGCCGATGCGGGCCTTAAGGCTCATCCGTTCCTGGGGCACCAGAAAAAACCCGTTGCCGATGGGCTGATCCTGAAAGTTCCAAAAAAGGTATTCCAGAGCAAAAGCGGCCGAACCGGGGGCTTTTTCCAGAAGCGCGGCCTCCTCTTCGCCGAGAACCACCGGCAGGGTCTCCAGTTCACCCTTTTTGATCAACCGGTTGGGCGCCCCGGTAAAGAGGCCGGACAGGGAGATGACGTCCAGCTCGGCTTCCAGAAGCGGGAGACAGGGGTCGTAGATCAGATGCCCTTTTTGAAGGAGCATCGGCTGCCCGTCGCGGATCAGGAGCCGCACGATACTGATCAGCCGGGACTGCGGGGGGACCTGGAGCCGCGCGGCCAGATCTTCTCCGGCCCGGATGGTGTTGATCTTCAGCACTTTGACCAGGGTGTTGCCATCCTGGCCCACCAGTTCGGCCAGGGGCTTGAGGCTGAAGCCCGAGCCCTGCCATTCTATGGATTTGACGAAAGTGCCCCGGCCCTGAACCCGCTTCAGGAGACCCTCGTCAGTCAAGAGACCGATGGCCTGGCGCACGGTCATGGCGCTGATGCCGTGAGTGCGGCTGAGGGTCATTTCCGGGGGAATCTGGCTGCCCGGCGGATAGAGACCTTCGGCGATCTGCTGACGCAGATGAGTTGCCAACTGGGCGTATACAGGTTCATGAGAGTTTTTGGAAAGGCTGAAATCAGGGGCGGCTTTGTTCGGCAATGATGTGGTCCCCATTGGTTTATATTGGCTAATGATTTTAAATCATTGAAATATGAAATAAATATAGCACATTTCCCGCCTGAAAGCAAGATCCGGGAAAAAAGATCTAGATGTTTACGGGAAAAGTCTTGACAAAAATCTAGAAGACTGTCATAATCTATTTCACCAATGACGAATAATCATCTATAAGAATATGCTGGCCTCAGCGATCTGCTTCCCAGGCGGGTTCAGACCAAAATCCGCTTTCCGGCCCCGGCGGCCGGCGATGAACTTACGCCCTGTCAGTCGCCGGCCGGTATCCTGTTCTTTCCGGCTTCAAGCAGTCGGCGGAACTGTTTACAGACCCCAGCCCGGCCGGCCAGGACCGGCTGGATTGTTCCAGGAGGTATCGTCAATGACCGACATGAAGAAGCTGTATGATGAGCGACTGGGCCGTTATCAGGCGGCCATGGCCTTGGAGCCGGTGGACCGGATCCCGCTGGCCTCCGGCGTTTCCACCTACGCCGAAGTCTACAGCGGCAACAACAAACAGGAAACCATCTACGATCAGGAAAAATGGCTGCAGGGTGAAATCAAGTTCTGCCAGGATTTTCCGGTCACCGACACTCTTCGCAGCAATCGTATCTACGGCCCGCTTTTCGATGCCCTGGGAGTCGTCAATTATAAGCTGCCCGGCCGTGATCTGAACGTCGACACCCAGTTTCAGTTCGTTGAGAAGGAGTATATGCGGCCTGAGGAATACGACGAGTTCCTGGCCAATCCCACCGACTTCATCGTCACCAGGGCCTGGCCGCGCTTTATGGCCTCGCTGGCCGATCCCGGCAGTTTGGAATACGCCAACGCCCTTTTCAAAGCCGGTCTCTGTCAGGCCGCCTTCGGGGCCTTCATGATGCGCCGCGGGCAAACCCTGGCCCGGGACTGCGGCATGCCCCAGCCCATGAGCGGCTTTTTCCTGGCCCCTTTCGACGCCCTGTCCGACACCCTCAGAGACTTTAAGGGCATCATGCGCGATATACGGCGGCGGCCGGACAAGGTCATCAAGGCCTGCGACCTTCTGGCCGACGAAATGGCCAACCTGGCCCTGAACACGGCCGATCCGACCCGGAGCCTCCCGGTCTTCTGCCCCACCCACAAGGCCATGTTTCTCAGCCCCAAGGAGTTTGACGCCTTCTACTGGCCCAGCCTCAAGAAAACGCTGGATATTCTGCACCACGCCGGCCACCGGACCCGCCTGCTCCTGGAAGGCGACTGGGGCCCGCACATCCGCCATTTCCTGGAACTGCCCAGAGCTTCCGTGCTGCTGGACATCGACGGCCAGGGCGACATCTACCGGGCTTCGGAAGCGGTCGGGCATCATCAGGGCCTCGCCGGCGGCCTGAACGACCCCCTCCTGATCCTCGGGACTCCCGACCAGGTTCGGGAAAAGGTCAAAAATCTTTGCCAGACCGTGGGCCGCAAAGCAGGCTACATCGTGAACGGGGCCTGCAACATACCCTATGACACCAAGCCCGAGAATTACCGCGCGGTCTGCGAGGCCGTCGAGGAATACGGCAAATTCGATCCCGGCGTCAAGCCCGCGCCCCGCCAGGGAGTGGCCGGGCCGCGCCCGGCGCCCAAGCTGATCAGCACCTGGGCCCGACAAAAAGCCCTGATCAAGGCCCCGGCGCCCGGCGACGAAGCCCTCATCGAGGCTCCCTGGAATCGCTTCGAAGCCCTGGCCTACAACTTCTGGTGGCAATGGGTCGTCTGAGCGTGGGTCCGGACGGGACAATTTCGGGTGACGGCGCCTATGGCCCGAGACCGTGTTTTCAACAAGCAGCAATAATTCAGCAACCGGAGGTTGACAGATGAACGAATTAGCATTGGCCATGAAGGAACTGGATGAAGACAAAATTATGGAGCTGGTCAAAAGCGGGCTGGACCAGGGCGATTCGCCCCTGGACATTGTGGCCGCTTTGAATCAGGGCGTGGTCGGCGTCGGCGAGCTGTATGAATCGGGCGAATATTTCGTCAGCCAGCTCATGTTCGCCGCCGAAATTCTGACCGAGGTCATGGAGATCCTGGAGCCGGCCATGGTCAGGAGCGGCCGGACCGAATCGGCCGGCACGGTGGTCATCGGCACGGTGGCCGGCGACGTGCACGACATCGGCAAGAACATCGTCGGCACCCTTTTGAAAGGCAGCGGCTTTAACGTGGTCGACCTGGGGGTGGACGTGCCCGCCGACAAGTTCGTGGAGGCCGTGGCCGAACACCAGCCCAAGGTGCTGGGCATGAGCGCTTTGTTGTCCTTCACCTATCCCGAGATGAAGGCCGTAGTGGAGGCCCTGGCCGCCAAAGGGCTCAGAGGCCAGGTCAAAGTGGTCATCGGCGGCGCGCCGGTCACCGACGAGGTCAAGGTCTACGCCGGGGCCGATTACTGGGCGCCCACGGCCATGGATACCGTATCCTTCGCCAACCGGGCTTACGGCAAATAAAAAGGAGTGATGATACTATGAGTGATATCCCGAAGCAGCAGGTTTACGATCCGACCGAGTCCGCCTATCGCTGGCTGATTCTGGGCATGGCCGTTCTGACTTACGTCATGTGCATAATCCCCCGTTTCGCCTGGCCGCCGCTGATCCCGGTGGTGGCGCCCATTCTGAACATTCAGATGACCCAGGCCGGGGCCTATATGACCGCCTTCTACATCGGCTACGTCATCACCCAGGTGCCGGCCGGCCTGCTGGCCGACCGCTTCGGAGTGCGGGGCCTTCTGGCCCTGACGCTGGTGGTGCAGGGCCTGGCCAACATCGGGCTGGGCATCATCGATTCCTACGGCCCCGGCTTCGCCCTGCGCATGATCTCCGGCCTGGCCGGCGGCTGCGTCTACGCGGCCTGCTTCCGGGCTCTGGTGCAGTGGTTCCGGCCCGAACACCGCGGCCTGGCCTTCGGCATCTTCATGGCCACGCCTTCTCTGGGGGTGGCTCTGACCAACGCCCTGGTGCCCAGCCTGGAAGGCTTTTGGGGTTGGCGAGGGGTTTTTCTGGCCATCGGCGTCTTCGCCCTGGCCTGCTCGGTGGCGGTCTTCACCCTGGTCAGGGAAGTCAAAAGCGACGGCCCGGCCAACACCGGTCCCCGGCCCAGCTTCTTCACCGGTCTGAAGACCGTCTTGCAGGACCGCAACATCCGCACCCTCTGCCTTTGCGGCCTTACCTACATCTGGTGCTACGTGGGCTTCATGAGCTGGGGCAACACCTATCTCAAACAGGTCATCGGCCTCAGCAACGTCGAGGCCGGGGCCGTCATCACCGTCCTCTCCATGATCGGTATACCCTTGTCGCCGCTGGCCGGCTTTGTGGCCGGCAAATCCGGCAAGGGCCTGCAAGTGCTGATCATGGGCATCGTCCTGGTTGGTCTGGGCGTCATCCTCTTCGGCCAGACCAGTTCCGTGACCATGATCTGGACCCTGACCGTGGTGACCGGCGTGGGCTTCGCCATCTGCACCCCGCTTTACAGCTTTGTGGTTTCCACCTATTCGCCGCCCCAGTGGGCGGCCACCACCGGCGGCGTCACCAGCTTCTGCTGGCAGTTCGGCGGCATGCTGGTGCCCGTGATCAGCGGCCTGGCCATCGACCTCAGCGGTTTCAGCGTAGTCTGGTGGATTCTGGGCGTGGTGCCGCTTTTGGCCGTCCTGCTGCTGCTGACGCTGAAAAAGCCTCAGGCCGCGTGATCAGGATCGAAACCGTCAACTTTAAACGGCGGTCCCGGCTTTCCGTCCCGGCGGTCGCCATATATTGGAGGTATTATAAATGACCGACCCCAAAGCTCTTTTCGATGAACGGCTGGGCCGCTTCCAGTCGGCCATGGCGCTCCTGCCCACCGACCGGGTGCCCCTGGGCATCAGCACCGCGGCCCCGGCCATGACTTATACCGGCATAAACTATGCCGACGTCAGCTATCGGCCGGACAAGGTTCTGGAATCCTGCCTCAAGTTTTACGCCGATTTTCCAGAAATAGATACTTTCGGTCCTCCGGCCAACTACTACGCCCCCTACTACGATGCGGTGCAGAACAATTCCTACAAATATCCCGGCCGGGATCTCCCGGTTGACATACATTTCCAATATCATGAACGGGCCAACATGAAGGAGGACGAATACGAGGCCTTCATCGCCGACCCCACCGCCTTTCTGCTGGAAGTCTGGATGCCCCGGGTCCACGACGGCCTGGCCGACCGCCAGTCGCCCCGATATTCTCTGACCCTTCTGAAAGCCGTCTACGCCCAGGCCCGCATGCGGGCCGAGGTGGGGGCCATCACCGCGGCCATGATCGAAAAGCTGGGTCTGCCGCCGGCCTTCGGCGGCGGCTGCCACGCGGCTTTTGACGAACTGAGCGACAAGCTGCGCGATTTCAAAGGCATTTTGCGCGACATACGCAAGCGCCCCGAACTGGTCAAGCGGGCCTGCGGAATAATGATTCCATTTGAAATCAACAAGGCCGTGGGCGGCGACCCGACCCGCCGCTTCCCCCCCTATATGACCACCCACAAGCCCATGTTCATGAGCCCCAAGGAATTCGACGAGTTCTACTGGCCTTCGATGAAGGAGATGCTGCTGGTTCTCTGGGATTGCGGGGTCAGGGTCCGCATCGTCATGGAAGGCAATTGGACTCCCCACATCCACCGCTTGCTGGAACTGCCCAAGGGCAGCGTGGTCTGTGAACTGGACATGCAGAACGACATCGTCAAATTCAAAGAGATCCTGGGCGGCTACCACTGCATCATCGGCGGCCTGACCGACCCGGATTTCATTTTGACCTCCACCACCGAAATGGATGAAAAGGTCCACTGGCTCTGCGAGACCATCGGCCGGGGCGGCGGCTTCATGATCAACGGACCCTGCGGCATTCCCGGCGGCGCCAAGATCGAGAACATCCGGGCCATGTGCGAGGCGGTCATGAAATACGGCTGGTATGACAAAAACGTCAAGCACATCCCCCTGCCGCCGCCGGAGAAGAAAAGAGACTGGGAGCCATTGATTTACACGCCCTTTGAGGAATACAAAAAACATCTGGGCGGCTCGGTCACCGGTGATGAAGAAGTTATCGCCAAGTACTGGAACGCTTTTGAGGCCCAGGCCCTGGCCTGGGCCTGGAGCTGGCTGTAAGGGAGCGGCCCGCGCCAAGAGCGGATGATATAAAACAGCCGGCAGCCTAACGAATGTTGGCGGCGGGCGCTGCCGACCGGCCGGGGATCTCCGAATTGTACCTGACATTCGGGACCCCGGCCGTTTTTGTCTTCTCCGTTCCGCATCGGCCTGTCCGCCCCGGGCCGTCATCGGCGAAAAGCCGGCTGATTTGCGGCCGGGCCCCAGTCGCGCTATAATGAATGGAAACCCAAGTAAGGAGATTTCAGAGTGGCAATTGATTGGGATGTAATCCTCAGCGAGGGAGAAAGCTATACAGTCGAGTTTAAGGAAAGCCCGGATAAGGAACTGCCTTCGGAGGTCTGTGCGTTTGCCAATGCTTCCGGCGGCCAAGTGTACCTCGGCATACATGACCAAGGCTACATTGTCGGCACAGATACGGGCAACGCCGCCCGCTCGCGTATCCAGGACAGCATCAATAAAATTGAGCCGCGGCTGAACGTGAGCCTTGATGTTCTTGACAACATCATTGTTCTGACGGTTCCGGAAGGAACACACAAGCCCTATTCATGCCCGGCGGGTTTCTATCTGCGTTCGGGACCCAACTCGCAGAAACTGGATCGAGACAGCATCGTCGAGTTCTTTCAGAGTGAAGGGCGGGTACGATACGATGAGATTGTTCGTGACGACTTGCCGATCAATGAGCGGTTCGACGAAGCGGCATTCCGGCGATACGTCAAGACCGCGAAAATCAGCGAGGTGATTGACAAGGAAACTATCCTGAAGAACCTGAACTGCGCCGGACCGTCCGGCGTCAGGCTGTGCTTCACCAATGCCGGCGCCTTGTTTTTTCGGGTGAACGATGAAGACGTATTGTTCCGTCACTCGGGAATTGTCTGCGCCCTGTACAAGGGGACTGACAAGGCTCTTATTCTGGACGCCAAGGAACTGAACGGCGACATTTGCAGCAATGTGGAGGATGCGATTGTTTTTCTGAAAAAGCACCTGCGAGTCAGCTATAAAATCGAAAGCCTGAAGCGCGAGAACATACTCGAATTGCCGCAGGACGCTCTCCGGGAAGCCGTGGTCAATGCCGCCTGTCACCGGGACTACTTTGAAAAAGGCTCACGGGTCATGGTGGAGGTGTTCGATGACCGAGTTGAGGTCGTGAGTCCGGGCGGTGTTTGCAAAGGCATAACCCGTGAAAATTTTGGGACCGTCACCATCACTCGCAACCCTGTCATCGCCAGCATGTTTTTCCGTATCGGCTATATTGAGCAGATGGGAACAGGCATCGGGCGAATGAGGGACGCGACTCGGAATGCGAATGTCGCCGAGCCTGTATTTCAGTTCGACGGTTTCTTCAAAGTCACTTTCAAAAGGAACCCGCCGGACGCTTCTATCGGCCGCCAATCGGTCGCCAAGTGAGGTGCCGCATGTTTCGCCCGTATTCCACGGTTATTTTTCTTTTCATATGGCTGATGCCCGCCTGGCCGGCCAGCCTTATGGCCCAGAGCGGCGCGCTGCACAGCCCGGCCGCCCTGAGGGACCTCCTGATGGCCGCCGAGCGGGTGACCCTGGCTGAAAACGAGATGTATGTCTATCAGAAGGGCGGCGCTTCGACTGTGGTTCTGGAGATCCGCCAGACCGTCGGCGAGCTGCTCCAGGCCCGTCCCAACAAGGATTTTCGCCATCGCTTCGTCGATTTGGGGACCATCG
>JAISFR010000031.1 GCA_031263565.1 Candidatus Adiutrix sp.
TGTCCGAAAATGAATACAACGAAATGGCGAAAACCCGAAGGAACGCCCAATATATCGCCATGCTTGAGCGTTCCATGCAACAGGCCAGGAATGGAGAGGTAGTAAATAAAACCCTTGAATACTTAAAGGCCATGGAGCAATGAACCTGTCTTTTACCAAACTTGGGTGGGAGCATTTCACAGAGTGGTTTACAAATCAGAGGATACTGAAAAAAATTAACGCTCTGGTTGAGGATATACTTAGCTATAAGCCCCCTAAGTGATGGGGAGGGGATAACGTGAATGTCGGGAAAGAAAATGAGACACTGGAATTCAAGAAGACGACCGGTGAGCTGAACGAAGGCATTATCTCAATGGCGGCTATTCTCAACAAGCATGGCGGCGGTGAATTATATTTTGGTGTCCGCAACGACGGCACTCCCCTCGGCCTGGACATCTCCGACAAGACCCTGCGCGATGTGAGCCAAGCGGTGGGCAACCATCTTGAACCGAGGGTCTACCCGGAAATCAATGAGGTCTATATCGACGGAAAATCCTGCATCCAGGTGGCGTTTTCCGGCGGTAAAGCGCCATACCTTGCCTTTGGCAGACCCTATATCCGTGTTGCGGACGAAGATCGCCAGATGTCCGCCGCAGAGTTGGAAAAGTTCATCCTCCAGAAGAATTCAGGACGCGATTCCTGGGACAGCGAATTGTCGGATAAGACTATTGATGACGTGGATGGAGAAGTCCTCAAAGAGTACCTTGCGAAAGCCAGAGAAGCAGGCAGGATTGACTTTGCCTACACCGACCGCGAAACGGTTTTAAAAAAACTGGACGTAACGAACGGCAAAGCCGTTACTAACGCCGCTTGCGCGATGTTTGTCGGCATTCCGTTAGTTGCCGTCCAGATGGCGGTTTTCGCTACCGATAAGAAGCTCACGTTTCTGGACATCAACCGGGCGCAGGGCAGCGTCGCGTCGCTGATAGAAATCGCTGTTCAATATGTAAAAGAAAAAATGAACTGGCGCGTTGTTTTAGATGGGTCGGTTCAAAGAAAGGAAATCCCGGACGCGCCTGTGGAGGCCATTCGTGAAGCCGTCACGAACTCGTTTTGTCACCGGGATTTTCGCAACCTTTCACAGAACAACGAAGTCGCCCTTTACAGCGACCGTATTGAGATATACAACCCCGGCAGGTTCCCGGAGGGTGTGACCCCGGAGGACTATATCGCGGGCAGAGGCCCCTCCATCAAGAGGAATCCGAACCTTGCGCGGCTTATGTATTATTCAAAAGACATTGAGAGCTTTGGAACCGGCATTCAGCGCATTGCCGAGGCCTGCGAAGAAGCCGATGTGAAAGTGGAGTTCAGGAACGGGAAACTCGGTTTTTCGGTGATATTTTACCGGCCGGTCAACCATACCAATACCACGGGCGGGCAGCTTAAAGGGGAAAATGATGTCTCTATAAATGGCTCATTAAATGTCTCATTAAACGAGGTTGAACAGACTTTGCTTGCGCTGATAAAAGATAAGCCCGGAATCACCTGGGATGAAGCGGCGCGGAGCATTTCTAAATCCAGAAGAACAGTGCAACGATATTTCAATGGCTTAAAAGATAAAAACAGTATTCGGCGCGTCGGCTCCAAGAAAGACGGGTATTGGGAAATCATCGCGCCCATTGGAAAGAAGCCGCGCCCATGAACACCATAGAAAGTTATTCGACCATGATATAGTGGGGCGGAAAGACTTATTTAGGAATCCTGGGAAAGTGCCGCTGAGACTGAAGAATCCGCTGACACTTCAGTCGCGGCCGACCTGTCAAGTGACCTTAAGCGGCCTTCTCATATTGAGGCCGTCTTCGATAAAGGCCCTGATTTCAAAAATTATTATTCCGCGGGAGGATTGCCGTGACCAAAGCCGAACTGATCGCCCAGGTGGCCGCTGAAACCGAACTGACCAAAGTCGATACCCGAAGAGTTCTGGATTCCGTCATGAGCTGCCTGACCAAAGCCCTCAAGAAGGAGAGCCGCTTCGCCCTGCCGGAACAAGTTCCGCCGGCTTTAATGGCGGGATCGGCAGCCAGGGCCGCAGCGGGGGCCGGAGCCTTCTTCAGGGCTATATAATCACTTATGGCGGCACCGATTTGACCCTTACCGGAGATGTGGACATGGTCGCCGGCCACGGCGGCTTGGGCGGCTCCAACACTGCTGACAGCGGCGGCTCGGGGGCTATCAACGGCGGCCAGGGCGGCCAGGGCGGCGATGCCTGGTTTGTAGTCTCAAATCTGACTCTGACCAAAAACAGCGGAGAGATCAATCTGTTCAGCGGGGCCGGCGGTAACCTGGGCGGGGCAACCGCGGCTGATGACGCGGCTGGCGGCTCAGGCGGCAATATCGACTTTAAAGTCGGAGACACCATGTATGTCAACGACGATACCGCGATGGTTCTCCGCAAAGGCCATACCGGATCTCTCAGCTCCGATCCGGCTAAGGATGGCCTGCTGAACGTCGATATCCAGTTCATCACCGTGGGGTCGGGCGCCGAATTCGAATTAAGCCGGGACTCCGCCAGCCGGGATATTTATTTTTATCACAGCGGCTTCAGTGCCGATCATTTTACTGTCAGCGGGGTGACCCTGTCCGGCGGCAGCGCCTTCACCGCCGTCTCCGGCCTGGCCTGGGGGGCCATGGACGGCGTGTCGGCCAACACTTTCAATTTCAGTTGGCTGGACGTGGGCGGAATCAACAACAACTGGAATGTGACCAACTTTAAGGCGGCTGACTTGCTGTCCTATGCCGGTCTGGAATTCAACCTGACCGGCGTTAATCCGGGCAACACCATGCTCACCGCCACCAGCGCCATCGACCTGACCGGCTTCACCGCCGACCAGTTGTCCCTCTACACTTTTGACGCGCTGGAAAACCGCTTCAGCGACGGCCAGCAGATAACCCTGATCAACGGCAGCGGCGGCATCATCACCACCTCGAGCGACGATTTCGATTCCGGTCAGGTGGTGCAGAAAAAAGCCGTCACCACTGGCCTGGCCTATTACGATTTTGATGTTGAACTGCAATCGACCAGCTTAATGGCCACCTACCGGGGCCTCAATGCGTTCAGCCGGTCCGGTGATTCCTACAAGCCTTATTACGAAGGCGAGGCGGCGGCCGTGTTGACCGTGGTCGAAGCTCAAAGGATTATGGAGCGCAACCTTTACTCGGCCGTGGCCTATACCCGGCCGTGGCCTATACCCGGCCGGGGGCGGTTAAAGTCAATCTCAGTCTGGAGGGCGGCTCTTTCAGAAACAAGACCGGCAGCCACGTCGAAGCCGACACCTTCGGGGCCGGCCTCAGCCTGGCCTATAAAGCAGAGACGTCCATCAGCGAATTCACCTACGGCGCTTTCATCGAGGCCGGAACCGGCAGCTATAACACCTACAACGAATTTATCAACCTGGGCCGTCTCCTCGGCGACGGCGACGCCAGGTATTTCGGCGGCGGGCTATTCGCCCACAACGCTTTCAGCAACGGGCTGTATCTGGAAGGTTCGGTCCGGGGCGGCTCGATCAAGAACGATTACAAGGTTGAGGAAACTTTCGGCGCGAATTACGACACCACCAATGCCTACTGGGGCGCTCATGGCGGCCTGGGCGCCAAGTTGGCCCTCACCGACGCCGGCCTTCTGGACCTTTACGGCAAACTCTTCTGGACCCGCACCGACAGCGACAGCGTCAGCAACAGTGCCCGTAATGATAGAATCGAATTCGACGCCGTCGATTCCCTCCGCACCCGCCTCGGCGGCCGCTATACCCATGGCTACGCCAACGGCACCAAACTCTATGTCGGCGCGGCCTGGGAACATGAATTCGACGGCGAGGCCGGCGGCCGGGTCAACGACATCAGAATCACCAACCCGCCCTCGCTGAAAGGCTCGTCGGCCTTCGCCGAAGCCGGGGTGAGCCTGGCTCCGGGCGAGAACTATTCCATTGACCTTGGTCTCTTCGGGGTGGCCGGGCAGCAGCGGGGCCTCGGCGGCACGGTCGGCCTGAAACTGGAGTTTTAAGCCCCACCGCCGTTATTCAAAACACTTAAAAACCGCCTCGGATCAGCCTCGGTTATGGGTGATCCGAGGCGGTTTTTTTACGTCCGATCCGGGTAGCTTTGGCTCTTAGGGTAAGTTCAATAATAACATGAACAATTCAGTAGTTTAAGGTTCACGGAGATGTTTTCAGGGCTTAACAGGCGTTTGGCAATTTGCGTTTTCACTCGTCGGTGATGATTTCGTGGATTTCCTCTATTTCGGATATGATCCTGGCCAGATGCGAAAGCCATGATATTGACCCTGAAATTATAGAGGCCCTCAAGGCCCAAATGGCTGATATGGAATCAGGCGGGAAGACCTATGCCTGGGAAGATGTCGAGGAATGGATGGATTCCTGGTTTACCGACCATGAGAAACCTGAACCGCAATGCCAGCCTTAAAAATACACGATCTCGCGTTTGAGGATTTAGGGTGGAATGTCGTTTCCAAACGGCTTCAAGCCATACCGGATGAGCCATTTAAAGCCAGCTTGTCAATTTCAGCAAATCAGGCTAGACTAAAAAAAGAAATATGGGTTGTGAGCCTCATCCCGATTGAGGGACGTCACCCTTCCGGGGCTAAACAAGGCCATGGAAAGAATGCGCAACCCTGGCGAGGTTCAAAAATGAGCAGAAACGTATTGATTGAAGTATCGGAAGAAGACGCGAAACTGGCCGAAGAGCGCCTTTTGGACCTGGGCATAAGTCTTAATGAAGGTCTGAAGAGGATGCTGGTTAAAATCGGCCGCGAACCGGAATTTACCGAAATGTTGAGCGTACCCAACGCGGCAACAATTGCGACCCTGGATGACGCCGATCTCTTTGACGCTGAAAGCGCCGAAGACCTTCTTTAATTGTTAATATTTTTATCCAAAAAAAAAGTGAGCCGTTATAAAAACCCATGAACGCTTACCAAAAATTATCTCTTGCTCCTTCCATTAAAACCTATTAAACTCAAGGAAAGGCCATGTGAAAAGGAGGGCGCCATGAATCCTGTCACCATGGAAGTAGTCATCACCAACGACCACAAGTTAAATCTCAATATTGATCTGCCCAAGGACTGCCCCACCGGGGCGGCCATTGTCACCTTGACCGTCAAACCTAAACCAGAAGCTGTACAATCAATGAATCGGGCGGCGGAAATACGGGGCTTGGGTAAAGGTAAGGTCTGGATGTCTGAAGATTTCGACGCTCCGCTGGACGATTTTGCGGAGTATATGTAATGCGGCTGCTGCTTGATACGCATACCTTGATTTGGCATTATGAGGATTGGCCTCTTTTGAGTGAGACCGCCAATCAGGCTATTGATGCCCCCGGCAACAAACTGTTCATCAGCGTGGCCAGTTTATGGGAAATGGCTATAAAGTCCGGTATCGGCAAACTGACCCTGACTGATCCTATCAGAACCATAATGGCCGCATATGTGGGTATCGGCGCGACAATTTTGACTATCACCCCCGACCACGCCTTGGCGACCCAGAACCTGCCCTGGCACCACCGCGACCCGTTTGACCGGCTTTTGATAGCTCAGGCTGTTCATGAAGGCCTGACGCTGGTAAGTCGCGATGAAGTCTTCGCCAGCTACGGGCAACTCAATAGAATGTGGTAGCTGCTCGTCGGTGCAATACCGAACTGCGCTGAAACTAAAACAAGAAGTAACGCCTTACACAGGTGAGCGAGTGATAATCAGAGATTGATCAATCGCGGAAGATGCGTTTTCATTGACCGGAATATTATGCTTTCCGGCTTTGGCCTCTGACATTCGGCTGCTTGAAGGTTCCCAGGCCGATTTATAGGCCGGGGCTTTCCGCATCTTCTGAAGCTCAACCATGACCTCGCGGTTGTCGGCTTTCAAGGCTTCCAGGAGGGCCATTTGGGGAAACCGCCGGCCCCGGCTTTGACAGGCCGTTTGCAGTTCAGCCGCTTTCTTCTTTTTCGTCTCCAGGGCCTCCTCGATTTTGCTTTCGAATTTATCCAGAAAATTGTCCAGCCTTTGCAGAAAGCCGTTGATGTTGAAGTCATCGCCGGGCCTGTAACCTAAGGTCGATGAGGAATGCCGGCCGGTGCGGCCTTCGACGGCAAACTGGCGGCTGCCGCTTTCCAGGCCCGGCTCGACCGAAACCTTGAACCCCCGATACTCGCCCACCGCAAGTGAGGCCGCTGTCTTATCGCTGACTTTTTTCATGACGCGGGCGACTTCCCAAAGAAGCTCCTTGCGGTTTTTTTGGCCGTAAACTTTGCCGGCAACCGCGAAATATGGCTCAGTGGTGCTGTTTCGGTTTCGATGCTCTATTTCCCGCTCATAATCGGCCACGATTCTGTCCAGGCGCTCCGGGGCCTGTTCCAGATCGGCGATGCGCCGCTCAAGCTGGTGCTGGCTCCGCATAAAGCTGTTGTAAAGGCCTTCCAGTTTCTTGAGCTCCGAGGCCAGCTTGACCTGGGTGAAGATCAGTTCATTGCCGGTGGCCGCGGCTTTCATTTCGGCGGCGTTGGCCGCTTCGCCGCTGACGTCTTCAATGCTGCGGGCCAGACTGTCGCCTTTCCTGAATTGCTCGATGCCCTCGGCTTTGGCCTGGATGGTCTG
>JAISFR010000007.1 GCA_031263565.1 Candidatus Adiutrix sp.
CAGTTGATCAGGCTCTGCCAATAAACAACCTATACATCTCCCTGGCGGAGTGGCCCTGGCTTTGGCCGCCGGCAATCCGGCCAAAGCCAGAGCGCCTGGCCGGGAAAACGTAAAGGTTATTTCTTGACAACCCCTAAGTATATTGTCACCGGATATCCCCTTGACTTTTTTCGCTTATAAGCTACTATATTTAATTGTGTATTTCTTTCTTAACGGGCCGATGACGGTGGTCCTGCTTTGCGGTGGAGACAAGCGCAGCCAGGATGCGGACCTCAAGCAATTGCCTTTAAGTCTGATTTCCTCAGGCAGATGAAGGGGGAGGGCGCATGAATAAACCATATGTTTCTCACGAGGAAGCCACAATTAAAAGTTTGCGGGAAGACCCTGAATATGCGGCTGAATACCTCAATGCCGTTTTGGAAGATGGTTCGCAGGAAGAACTTATGCTTGCCTTGCGGCGGCTGGCCTCTGCTTTTGGCCTGAAGGAAGTGGCCGGCCGGGCCCAGTTGAATTCTAAAACTATTTACAGGATGTTGTCTCCGGCCGGCAATCCCGAACTCAAAAGTTTTCAGTCCCTTTTAGCGGCCATGGGCTTGCGTTTGGCCGTTACTCCCATGGCGAACAGTTCGGCGCATTGAATAAGGCATGGGGTAGACGGAGGTCGAAGTCCGGCCGCCGACGGCCAGCGTGGAATAGTTGAAGGGGTCGTCGCCCTTTTTGGACGGGTCATAAGCGACGAGGTGAATTAGCAGGGCCTGGCCCGGCCGGCTGAGGGGCTCGAAGGGCCGGTCGGTATTGTACTGCCCCAGAGCGGCGATCACCAGGGGCGGTTCGTCGGGGAGGGCCGCGGCCAGAGTGATCAGGGCCCCGTCCAGGTTCCCGCCCTATTCGGCCGGCGGCCGGCAGGTCACCCGCAGCCTGACCGCGCCCCGGGCCGGGATGGTCCGGCCGTCCGGATAGTCGGCCGTCAGGAAGCCGGGGCTGGCTTTGGCCTGACTCAGCCTGACCGGCTCTTCGGTCAGGTTGAAGAGCCTCAGCTCCCCGTCGGCCTGGCCGAGGCCTGGCGGGTGCTCTTTTTCTGGCGGCTGGCCGACATCGGCGACTCGGTGGCCCGCGAAAGCTATCTCGGCGAAAGGGTCGAGGACTACGGCGAAACCCGCTGGCTGCGCCTGGCCCTGGCCTATACCGAGATGGCCCGCGAAGAGCCGGAGCTGCCGCCGGAGCTTCGGGACTTGCGCCATCGCCAGGTGCGCGGGCACTGGCTGGAAGACCAGGCCGTTTTTTTTAAACGCAAAGTGGCCGTCTCCCGACGCCAGCAGGAGCGCTGCCTCTGGCCGGCCATCATCGCCCTGGCCCTGGGCTCGGTCTGGTTTATCCTGGGTAAGTTTTTACGGGACGTGGACCAGCCGGAGGGGCGGATTCTAATCATGGTCTTTCTGGTGCTGATCATGCTGGCCGCCGGCCTGGAGGCCTATTATCGGCTGGCCGGCCAGGCGGGCGATCACCAGAAATGGCTGGCCGGCATTCTGGCCGGCTCGGGCCTCTTATCGGCCGTCGCGGTCTTTCCCCTGGTGCCGCTGCCGCCGGGCCTGAGCCTGTTTCTCTCGGTGGCCGGCATCAGCCTGCTGGGCCTGGGCGGTTTTCTGGTGGCCTATCTGAAGCTGTCGGCCCATGCGGAAAACGCCCGGCGCTACGAACAGAGCGGGCTGCTGTTCAGCCGGGCCCTGATGCTGATGACTGAAGGCCGCTGGCCGGAGCCGGAAATCATCGCCTATCTCGGGCGGCAGGCCCTGGCCGAAAACAGCGCCTGGCTGCGTCAGCACCTGGAGCGCCCCATCAATCTGCCGATTTCTTAAAGGGCAAGGAGACTGGGTCCTATCATTCATTAGTTGGGGAACTTATATTTATTTTACCAGGATGGAAAGAATGCATCTGGAAAAGATCCTCATTTTAGCCAAAACATATCCGGTGCCAAGCGCTAAATATGAAGAAACAACCTGTGTAGCTGGCATTACTGATAATGGCCAAATGAGAAGACTTTTCCCTATTCAGTTTCGATTCATTGACGGCGAAAAACAATTTAAAAAGTGGCAATGGATTTCTGCAAGAGTCAAGAAGGCGCCCAAAGATCACCGTGCAGAAAGCCACATAATCAATTCCGAAAGTATTGTGTGCCAAGATGTTATAACGACAGATAAATTTTGGCAAGCACGAAAAAATTGGATTGACCTCATCCCTTCTTTCAAAAACATGAGTCAGTTAGAAAAAGCTCGACAAGAGCATGGTGTAACACTGGCCCTTATTAGGCCTAAGAAAATGATTGCTCTTGATATTACACCTGAAGACAGTCCAAATTGGACTCAGGATGAAATTAACAAGCTTAGAAAATCAGATACTCAAGGTGATCTTTTCCGTGATTCTGAGCCGAATAAACCAAGCCTTGAAAAAATTCCATTTGCATTTCATTATCGATATATTCTTCAGGATGATTTGGGAAATGAAGTCGAGCAAAGGCACAAAATACTTGACTGGGAAGTGTGCCAATTATATAGGAGATTAAGGCGGGAAAAGGGGCTAAGCTGGGAAGGCTATTTTAGGGAAAAATTAGAAAATGAGTTCTTTACTAAGGACCTATCATTATTTATTGGCACTATGCAGAGAATACCATATCAATGGCTTATTATAAGCTTGATTTATCCTCCTCTACAGCCTGAAGGGTCTCACGAGCAAAGGTCTTTTTCATTCAGTTAACGATGTGATCTACTGAGTTTCCTGTTGTTTTTTGGAGAGCCTCGGCTATTAAGCTTCGATGGCAATATTTATAGTCTGCTTCAAAGCATAGTAGGGCGCATGAAGATTCATCAACCAAATTCGCTAAAATGTCTAAAGCTACACCTTGCGTCGATAGATATTTTAAATAATGCTGGCAGTAAAACTTCCAGTCGCCGGTGTGCCTATACGTATCTCTGATAGCCTTCGGACAGCCTAAAGCTTGGAAATGAGCATAGTCAATATGGACATCCCTTAACAGGTCATACAATTTGCTCTTTGAGAAACCCGGCTTTCTTGAAATGGGCGTAAGCCTGACGTCTACTATCGTTTCAATGCAATATTCCTGGAGTGACGACAAAAAAGATGGAATTGCCAATCCCTCATAACCGACTGTAAATATTCTCATTTTATGTCCTTTGAAAACAATGTTCTTTGCTGTATTGTTATCTTCATTGGCTATAAAGTCAACCCTTTTTCCAATGTCAGGAGAACCTGGACAACACCATTGGAGGCCCGGATGTTTTTTTCGCAGCGGCCGGCCGATCTGTGCTATGATAAAAATTTGAGCCCGCCGGGGCCGGCCTGACGGCCGACGGCGGGTTATCAACGGCGCCGGATCGGTCAATGAAGAAAAGCATGCTGAGCAATCTCTGGCCCCACAGCCGGGCCATACTGAAAAACGGCTTGACGGCCTGGCTCTACGTCATGAAGCTGACCATCCCGGCCCTGATCCTGACCCGGCTCCTGCTCTGGTTCGACCTCATCCCCCATGTGGCCGCGGTCTTCAGGCCCGTCATGGGCCTGGTGGGTCTGCCGGCGGAAATGGCCCTGGCCTGGGTGGCGGCCATGTTCGCCAGTTTTTATGTGGCCATCGCCATCTACCTATCTTTCATCCCCATCATGGAGCCGCTGACCGTCAGCCAGATAAGCACCTTCGCCAGCATGGCCCTTTTGTGCCATTCACTCCTGGTGGAGGGCTCGGTCTGCAAGGCCTCCGGGCTCTCCTTCTGGCGGGTGACCGCTTTTCGGCTGCTGTCGGCCGTCGCCTTCGGCCTGATCATCAAACAGACCACTCTCCTGACCGGCTGGGGCACGGAACCGGCCGCCATGGTCGGCCTGTTGGAAATGAACGGCGACCCGACGCCGCCCTGGCTGGACTGGGCTCTGATCTCCCTTAAGCAGACAGGGCTTATCCTGATCCTTATCGAAGCGCTGATGCTGATGATGGAACTGGTCAAATACCTGGGCCTGACCCGGCTGATGGCCAAAGTTCTGGGGCCGCCCCTGCGCCTGGCCGGGGTGGGGGAGAGGGCCCTGATGGTCACGGTCATCGGCAACGTGATCGGCCTGGGCTATGGCGGCGGCCTGATCGTGGCCGAGAGCCGGTCCGGCCGGCTCTCGCCCAGGGACATCTTCGGGGCGGTGATGCTGATGTCCGTCTTCCATTCCATTGTCGAAGACGCCCTTCTGATGTGGGCCCTGGGCGCTTCCCTGTTGTGGATTGTGGGGCTGAGGCTTATCTTCGCCCTGCTCGTCTGCGGGGTGATCACCCGCCTGGCCCGCCGCCCCGGCTGGCGGACCGTCCTGGTCGGCCGCCAACTGGACCTCAGCCAGGGATAACGAAACAATTTAGGAGCGTCTGCCATGACCGAGGCCCGCCAGGCCTGCCTCATCACCTTCGGCTGCCAGATGAACGAATATGATTCCGGCCGCCTGGGGGAACTCCTGTCCGCCCGGGGCTGGACCCTGACCAGCGACCGGGCGGCGGCCGACTTCATCTTCTTCAACACCTGTTCCATCCGGGAAAAGGCCGCCCGGCGGGTCCTGAACCATCTGGAGCAGGTCCGGCCGCTGAAAAAAGGCAAACCCGGCCTGATCATCGCCGTGGGCGGCTGCCTGGCCGAGCAGGAAGGCCGGACCCTTCTGGAGAGGGCCCCCTGGCTGGACCTGGTGGCCGGCCCCCAGCATCTGCCGGAAATACCGGAAATCCTCGACCGGATGATGGCCGGGGAGCGGGCCGGCCTGAGCCTGACCGGCGCCGGCCACCGGCCGGCCTGGAGCCGGGAGAACCTGTCGGCCCTGGGCGGCCCGGAACTGCCCCGGCCCCCGGCGGCGGCCGGGGCCGCCCGGCGGCTGACCGCCTCGGTGACCATCATGCAGGGCTGCGACAATTACTGCGCCTATTGCGTGGTGCCCTATCTGCGGGGACCGGAAATGAGCCGCCCGGCCGACGACATCCTGGATGAAGCCAAGGCCCTTCTGGAGGCCGGGGTCGCGGATCTGACCCTCCTGGGCCAGAACGTCAATTCCTACGGCCGGGGCCTGGCCGGCGCGCCCTCCTTTCCGGAACTGCTGGTCAGGGTGGCCGGACTGGGGGCGCCCCGGCTGCGTTTCACCACCTCGCACCCCAAGGATTTCACGCCGGAACTGATAGGGCTATTCGGCTCGCTCCCGGCTCTCTGCGAGAGCCTGCACCTGCCGGTGCAGTCCGGCTCCGACCGGATCCTGAAAGCCATGGGGCGGATTTATGACCGGGAATCTTACCTGCGGCTGGTGGCCGACCTCAGGCGCGCCCGGCCGGATCTGGCCCTGTCCACCGACGTCATCGTCGGCTTTCCCGGCGAAAGCGAGGCTGATTTTGAGGCCACTCTGAGCCTGGTGGAACTGGTGGGCTATGATTCCATGTTCTCTTTCAAATACAGCGACCGCCCCCGGACCAAAGCGGCCGATATGCCCGGCAAGCTGCCCGAGGAGGAAAAGGGGCGGCGGCTGAGTCTCCTGCAGGCCCGGCAGAAGGCCGTCACCCTGGCTAAAAACGCGGCCCACGCGGGCCAGACCCTGGAAGTGCTGGTGGAAAGGATCTCCGGACGCCGCCAGGGGCAGCTCACCGGCCGGGCCCGCAACTACAAGCTGGTGCACTTCGACGGGCCGCCGGAACTCATCGGCCGGACCGTGCCGGTGCTCATCACCGAAGGCTGGGCGGCCAGTCTTCGGGGGCGCCTGGCGGAGGCCTGACATGCGGCACTATCTCGATCTCCACATCCACTCCCGCTTTTCCCGGGCCACTTCCCCGGCCCTGAGCCCGGCCAGCCTGGCCCTCTGGGGCGGCTGGAAAGGCCTGAGCCTGGTCGGCACCGGCGATCTGACCCATCCGGCCTGGCTGAAGGAACTGGGGGAAAACCTGACCCGGCGCGACGACGGCCTCTACAGCCTCAATGATCAGCCCGACGGCCTGCGCTTCGTGCCCACCGGCGAAGTCAGCGCCATCTATAAGCATGACGGCCGCACCCGCAAGATCCATCTGGTGGTCATCGCTCCCGACCTCACGGCGGCGGCCGCCTTTTCCAAAACCCTGGGGACCCTGGGCAACGTGGAATCAGACGGCCGCCCCATTCTGGGCCTCTCCGCCCGGAATATTCTCGAAATAGCCCTCCAGACCAACCCGGAGATGATCGTGGTCCCGGCCCATATCTGGACCCCCTGGTTTTCGCTTTTCGGGGCCCAAAGCGGCTATGACCGGCTGGAGGACTGCTTCGGGGATTTAAGCGGCCACATCCACGCCCTGGAGACCGGCCTGTCGAGCGACCCGGCCATGAACCGCCTGGTCTCGGCCCTGGATGCCTACGCCCTGATTTCCTCTTCCGACGCCCACAGCCCCGACCGGCTGGGCCGGGAGGCCACCATTCTCAACGGCCCCCTGAATTGGGACCGTCTGGCCCAGGCTTTGCGGGGCGGCCCGGCCCTGGGGGGCACGGTGGAATTTTTCCCGGAAGAGGGCAAATATCATCTGGACGGGCACCTGGGCTGCGGCCCGCCGCTGAGCCCGGAAGAGACCCGCCGCCTGGGCGGCCTCTGCCCGGCCTGCGGCAAACCGGTGACCATCGGCGTTCTTCACCGGGTGACCGAACTGGCCGACCGGGAGAGCCCCCCGGCCGGGCGGCTGCCGGATCACCACCTGATCCCCCTGGCCGAACTCCTGGGCCAGGTTTTCGACCAGGGGCCGAAAAGCAAACGGGTCGGCCAGAATTTCGAACGCCTGGTCAATGAATTGGGCAGCGAGCTGAAAATTCTCCTGGAATCTTCCCCGGCCGATATCGAGGACGCCGCCGGGCCGCTCCTCCGCCTGGCCGTGGAGCGCATGCGGCGGGGCGAAATTCAGGCCCGGGGCGGCTTTGACGGCCAATACGGCACGGTGACCGCCATCGGGCCGGAAGACCGGGCCGCGTTCTCCGGGCAGGGGCGGCTTTTTGAAGTCTCCCCCCGGCCGGTCAAAGCGGCCGCCAGGACGGCCCCGGCCAGGCCCCCGAAGGAAGAAAAGCCGCCGGAAGCGGCCCGCGGGCCGGCCAGCGCGGCCCCGCCCCCGCTGCTCCTGAGCCGGGGAGACCTTTTGCTCGACGGGCTGGACGGGAGCCAGGTTGCGGCCGTCACCAGCCGGGATCCGGTGCTGTGCGTGGTGGCCGGTCCGGGCAGCGGCAAAACCCGGGTGCTGGTTCACCGGGCGGCCTGGCTGCTGCGCGAGAACCTGGTCAGGCCCGAAGAGATGCTCCTGACCACCTTTACCCGCAAAGCGGCCGAAGAGCTGGCCCCGCGTCTGGCCGCCGCCCTGCCTTTCAGGCCGGAGAGCGGGCGGGTGCGGGTCTCCACTCTGCACGCCCTGGCCTATGATATTTTAAAAAAACAGCGGCCCGACTGGGAACTGGCCCCGGAAGATTATTTAGCCGATTTATTGAAAAAAGCGGCCCAAAAAGCCGGGCTCAAGCCCCCGGCCTTTTCGTCCCTTTTGAGCCTGGAAAAAAACAGCCCGGCCCTGCGCCCCGGGGAATCCGGTCTTGCGGCCAAAACCGCCGGGAAGTTCAGCGCGGCCTGCCGCTATTATCAGCAGGCCCTGAGCGTCCGGCGCTGCTGGGATTTCGACGATCTCATCCTGGAGGCCGACCCCGACGGGCCGCCGCCTTTCAAAGCCATCCTGGTCGACGAATTTCAGGATCTCAGCGCGGCCCAGTTCAGTTTCCTCAAACGCCTCCGGCCGCCGGAAACTTCCCGGCCGGCCCCGGCCTCCCTGACCGTCATCGGCGACCCCGAGCAGAGCATTTACGCTTTTCGCGGCGCCCGCCGGGAAATTTTCGACTGGCTGAAAATTTATTCCGGTCTCCGCCAAGTGGAACTGACTGCCAATTATCGGGCCACCCGGAGCCTGATCCTGGCCGGCGAAGCCCTGATGGCCGCGCCCGGCCGGCCCCGGCGGCTGGCCGGACGCAACGAGGCCGGCCCCCGCCTGACCCGGGCCGTCCTGAGCAGCCCCCGCCGGGAAGCGGCTTACGTGACGGCCAGGCTCAGGGCCCACCTGGGGGTGCTGACCCTGGGCGGCGAGGCCTCCTCCCGTCAGGACGCCGAGTTCATGCCCGGGCTGGCCCTGAGTGATATTGCCGTGATCTTCCGCCTCCGCTCCCAGGGCGCGGAACTGGCCGCCGCCCTGGACCAGGCCGGGCTGGCCTGGCAGATGAGCGGGGAGGAGGCCCTGACGGCGGCCGACGACCTGGACTTCACGGCCGACAAGATCAGCCTCCTGACCATGCACGCGGCCAAAGGCCTGGAATTTCGCCTGGTCTTCATCGTCGGCGCCGAAGAGGGGCTCTGCCCTTATTTCGCGCCCTCCGAAGAAGCGACGGCCGCGCGCCTCGCCGAGGAAAAACGGCTCTTCTACGTCGCCCTGACCCGGGCCAGAGACCGCCTTTACCTGACCCGGGCCGCCGGCCGCCGCCTTTACGGCCGGCCCCTGCCCGGCCGGCCCTCTCCCTTTTGGGATCTTCTGCCCCCCGGCCTCTGCCGGGATCTTCAGCCCCGCCTGCCCCGCGGCCGGGCCAGGCGCCAGCCGACCCTGTTCGATTGAATGGCGGCCGCCTTTCAAGCCCTGGCGGCCCAAGGGGACCTTTTCAAGTTTTCCATCAGGAGGTCCGATAACAATAGAGAAAGATAGTAACGGACCCGGGCGGCCTGCCGGTCCGCTTTTATCTCGTCCCTCAAAATCTTTGGTGAGGACCAGAATTATGTCATCCGACCCCAAGCCTGTTCAGCCGGCCGCCAGGGTGGCCGTCAAAGTTCCGCAGCCCGACAGTCTGGTCGAGGTGCGGGTAACGCCCCCTGACAGCCATTTTGAAGTCAAGGTCAGCCCGGGCAGTGAACTCATTGAACTTTTGATTCACCCGGGCCCCAGCCTCATTGAAGTCCGCATCGTCCCGCCCGGCTTGTCCCTGGAAGACCGCCTGGAAAAAGACCTCCCGGAAAGCCCGGCGCCGGACGAAGACGAGGTACTGGCCGGCGTCAGCCGCGCCGAATTCGCCGCCCTGGTGGAAGAGGAAGAAGCCGCCGAGGCCAAGGAGCTGCTGGCCCGGATGGACGACGACGAACGCCGGCGTCCGCCCCGGGACTATGCGGCGCCCGAAGAAATCAAGCCGATTCCGGCCGGGACGGAAGAGCCCGGGGAAGATGAATCCGGGGCCGGAGTTCCGCCGGAAATTGCGCCGGCCGGGGAGGGCCTGATCGGGGGCGAGGCGGAAGCCGACGAAGATGACCGGAAGCCCCCCGGCGCCGGCATCGGCATTGCCGCCCAAAAGGCCCTGGCCCGCCTTTCGGCGGCGGTCACCGCGGAGCGCGAAGCCCTGGAAAAGCCCGCCGGGGCCCCGGCCGAGGGCCGTCCGCCGGAAGAGAGCCCGCCGCCAGCCGATTCCACCATTATGGTGGAAATATATGACGACGGGGAAACACCGCTGCCGGAAGCCTCCGCCGTTCCGCTTTTGCCCGAGGATGAGCGGATGGATCTCAGCCTGATGGAGACGGAGGAAGAACTGCTCGTCGGCCCGGTGGATCTTTCGGCTCTGGCGATCGACCTGGACAAAAGCCGCCTGCCCGACGCGGACGACCGCCGGGTGGTCAAGGCCCGGCCCATGCTCAAGGTCAACCCGACCAACACCATAGTGTCCGGCTGAAGCTCCCGGACGACTTATTGACAGCCGCGGAGGCGCCGCATGACTCGCAATCCGCTCCCCGCCCGGGCCCTTCACGCGGCCCTGTTCGCCGTTCTGCTGGGGCTGGGCTGGACGGCCCCGGCCGGGGGGCAATATCCGGCCGCCGGCCGCAATCTCATCAGCCCGCCCGGTTCGAGCCTGACCAGCGCCCTGGTCCGCGACGAACTGGAGCGCCGCCTGGCCGCCGCGCCCCGCAACGAAGCCGCCATCTGGAACACCGGCTATGATTTTTACCGGGTCTATCCCCGGAATCAGGACACGGCCCGGGCCATCAAAGACGGCTTTCTCCGGGCCCGGCCCAACACCGATGAACAAAGGCTGATCCTGAGCAAGGCGGCCATTTACTGGGAAAAGATCCACGACTACGGCGTCCAGAACGTGCCGGTGGGAGTGGACAACGGCCGCCGCCGGAAAATTTACTACGGCGACCCGGCCAAATTCAGCAGCCTCCCGATGCGGGGCCCGGGCAGCCGGCATCAGGGCTTTAAAAATTACGACTGGCCGGGCCGCTATCTCGGCCGACGGGCGCCCGACCGGGGCCGGCCCGACAACCCCTACCCGGGCAAGTATTACCCGGGGATGTATCCCCCCTGATTCAAGCCCGGCCGCGGCCCGATGAGACCGCCCCGGGCTCAATTGCCAAAAGCCGGATTCTCTGATATCATCTATAAGACTCCGATCAAAAATGAGCTTGAACGCGAACCGGAGCCGGGCGCCGAACCGGGCCTCCGGCGCTTTGCAGTCGGGGCTTGGGGATTGAATTGCCCGCTGATAACCTTCAGGGAACCTCTAAATGAAGTTTCTGTATGCCTGCCAAGACGGAAAATAAGAACGCGGCCGCTTCCGGCCGAAGGCGCGAGGCCTCGCCCGAGGGACCGGCCTACGCCCGTCTGGCCGGGCGGATCAAGCAGATGATCTCCAGCGGCGAATACCAGCCGGGGGCCAAAATTCCGTCGGAAGCGGCCATCAGCAAGGAATACGGCCTGTCGCCCATGACCGTCCGGCAGGCGGTGGGCCAGTTGGTCGACCAGGGGCTCTTAAGGCGGGTCCACGGCAGCGGCACTTACGTCTGCGGGCCGGACTGGACCAGGGCCAGCTTCAGCCTGGAAGGGCTCCTGGAACTGTTGCATGATAAAAACGGCATCAGCATTAAAATCCTGCGGGCCGGCATAGTCAAGGCCAAGGCCCGGGCCGCGGCCGCCCTGGAGATCAGGGAAGGCAGCCCCATCATCTCCCTGATGCGGCTGGTCTACCATGAGGGCCGCCCCTTTCTCCTGAACAAGGCCTCCCTGCGTTTCGACCCCCGCTCGCCCATTGTCGAGTCCGAGCTGGAGGTCTCTTCCCTCTCGGGCCTTTTCACCGGCAAGGGCAACAGCTTCATCAAAAAAGCCCTGCTTCTGGTTGAGCCCTGCCTTTTGAGCCCCGAGGAAGCCGGTTTTCTGGAAGGCGACCGGGAGAGCGCGGCTTTTAAGATCAATTACACTTTTTACGGCTACAGCGATTCGCCGGTGGGTTCGGGCTGGTTTCTGGCCCTCAGGAAAGCGGTCACCCTCTCCACCAGAATCGGCGTTTGGGACGATTAGCCGGCAGTCACGGTTAGAACTTTGACGGCCTGTCAGCCTCTTATATTTGGCGTTTCCCCGGCAATTGTGATATAGATATATTTCAGCACCCGCCCACCGGGCTGACGGGTTTCAGACTTATGATTCATGAAAGCGGAGGGTCATTCATGCCCCTGGGTTCCGGCCAGCGCGTACTTATTGTCGACGATTCACCCATCATGCGCCAGATGCTCGTCAAGATCTTCACCGACGAGGGCTTCACTGTGGCCGGCGAGGCCGCCGACGGCGCCGAAGCCGTGGCCCGGTTCGAAGAACTGCGGCCCGACCTGACCACCCTGGATATCGTCATGCCCAAAATGCGCGGCATAGAGGTTCTGGAGCAGATCATGGCCAAATACCCCGACGCCAGGATCATCATGGCCTCCTCGGTCTCCGACGCCCGCACGGTGATGCACTGCCTGAAGATGGGCGCCAGGCAGTACATTGCCAAACCCTATGACGAAGCCAAAATCATGAGCGCGGTTAAAAAGGCTCTGGACCTCTAGTGGACCTCAGGATTTGAAATGCGGCCAAGCCACATTTAAAATTCTTGACGTCCACGCTTTGGCCCCAGGGCTTCATAACACTTAAAGTTCTTCTCTATCTGAGGATATTCATGAGCGTGACCGACGAGAACCTGGCCGAATTGTTTGAACAGTACAAAGATGAAGTCCGCGAGACCATCGGTACTTTGGACAATGAACTGGTGGCCATCGAGCAGGATCCCACCTCCAGCGAGACCATCTTCTCCCTGTTCCGGCACATGCATTCCCTGAAAGGGTCCTCCAAAATGTTCAATGTGGACAACATCGCCCACATCGCCCATCGCCTGGAAGACCTGATGAGCCTGATCGACAAGAACAACGCCATCCTGTCCAAGCACCCCAGGATCGTCGATCTTCTTTTCAAGGGCAACGATATTTTCCGGGACATCATCGCCCGCCTGGAAGACGACATCACCTACAGCCACCTGACCCCGGACCACACGGCCTTCATCGGCGAAATTCAAGCCCAGATCGACAAGATCAACCGCCGCGACTCCGAACTGGTGGACGCCGCCCGCAAAATTCTGGACGATCTGGAGACCCTGGTCCCGACTCTGGAAGAAAACGAGGCCGACAACCTGAAAAAGGCCATGGCCGAGCTCTCCGCCGGCCTGACCCTGGCCACCCTGGCGGAAGAGGGTTCCCACCAGATACGCTTTCACTACAACGGGGTGGACCTGACCGACGATGTGCGGGCTCTGGAAGAACTTCTGGAAAAATTCAAAGCCGGGCAGGGGAAGCCGGAAGAGGCCCGGGCCCTGACCGAGGTGGTGGGCAATCTCTATAACAGCCTGGCCGACGTAGCCACCGAAGACGCCCAGCAACTGATCGCCGAACTCGGCGACGGCCTGCATATGTTCAAAGAGCGGGAACTGGAGATCGACCAGATCACGGTGGAATTCTTCACCGCCGTCCTCCATGACCTGAAAGAAAAATTTCAGGTCGAGGTGCTGGCCCCGGCCGGCGGCCAGGTGCGCCAGAAGTCTTCGAAATCCGCCCCGGACTTCAAGGAGCCCCAGACCAAAACCATCCGGGTGGACGAGGCCAAAATCGACCAGTTCCTGGATTCGGTCGGCAAACTCATCACCAAGAGCGAAAATCTCAATCACCTGCAGTTCTCCTTTCGCCAGGCCGGCCTGAACAGCAATCTGATGCGCGATTTCGTCACCGTCTCCCGGACCATATCCAACGACATCGTCAACCTCCAGCGCTCCATCATGGAAGTGCGGCAGGTGGAAGTCAACAACATCCTCAAAAAATTCCCCCGCCTGGTCCGCGACATCTCGCATAAGATCGGCAAAGAGGCCGAACTCAACATCAGCGGCGAGAGGGTGCCCATCGACAAGAGCCTTCTGGACGATGTGGAGCAGGCCATGGTCCATATCGTCCGCAACGCCTTGGACCACGGCCTGGAAACGCCCGACGAACGGCTGGCCGCCGGCAAAAACCGGCGGGGGACCGTCAACATTGCCGTCACTCAGGAAGAGGCCTCCATTTATATCGAAGTGGCCGACGACGGCCGGGGCCTGAATCTGGAAAAGGTCAAAAGCAAGGCCGTGGAGCGGGGCGCCATCAGCCCCGAGCAGGCCGCCGCCATGAGCGATACGGAAGCTGAAATGCTCATCTTCCGCTCGGGCCTGTCCACCAAGGATGAAGCCACCGACCTTTCCGGGCGGGGGGTGGGCATGGATGTGGTCATGACCAACCTTAAGAAATGGAACGGCGAGGTCATCATCAAAAACCATTCCGGCCAGGGCCTGGCCGTGGGGCTGCGGCTGCCCGTCACCAACACCCTGCTGACCAAGGAGGCCATCCTGCTGCGGGTCGGCGACAGCATTTTCTGCCTGCCCCTGGAATATGTCAGCGAAATCGTCACCGTGCCCAGCGAGGCCATTCACCACCACAAAGACAATTCCGTCTTCCGGCACCGGGACATGGTCATCGCCGTGGTCAACATCAAGGAGATCCTGGGCCTGGGACGCAGCGACTACGGGCGGCCCGCCGGCGACAGCCGGGCCTTCATCATTCTTCAGGGCAAAAACGAATCCCGGCAGGCCATCATGGCCGACGAAATCCTGGGGCAGCAGAAAATCGTCATCAAGGAATTCGAACTGGAGACCTTTCGCAAGCTGCCCTACTTCAACGGCCTGACGCTGCTGGGCGACGGACGGGTGGTCCTGATTCTCGATTCCGAAAAATTAATGACCTGTTGACGGGGGGGTGGGCCATGAAAGGCCAGCAGCCGCAGCCCGGGCCGGTCCGGGCCTTCTGGAGGGCGCTCGCCCCGCTGGTGGTCCTCGTTTTGTTCCTGGCCCCCTCCCTGGCCGCCCAGGAACCGGCCCCCGATCTGGTCATCTTTTACACCAACGATGTTCACGGCTACGCTACGGAGCAAAAAGACGATCAGGGCCGGCTGACCCATATCGGCTATCCCCGCCTCAAATCCTTTGTGAAGTCTTTTCCGGTCCGGAACAAGCTGCTTCTGGACGCCGGCGACGTGCTGTCCGGCCAGCCCCTGGCCACGGTCAGCCAGGGCGAATTCATCGCCCGGGTCCTGGAAAAGATGAATTACGACGCCCTGGCCCCCGGCAATCACGATTTCGACTATGGCCTGGCCCGCCTGATGGCCCTGAAAGACCGCTTTCAACTGGCTTTCCTGGGCGCCAACATTATCGAGCGGGAAGACGGGGGCTCCCTTTTACCGCCTTATATCGTCAAGGATTTCGGCGTCTTCAAAGTCGGCGTCTTCGCCCTGGCCCACCCGGGAACGCCGCGCCTGACCTCGCCGGGCAATGTGGAATCGCTGATCTTCGCCTCGCCCGACGCGACCATTGAAATCGCCCGGCAAATGGTGACCAGGCTCCGCGATGACGAGGGGGCGCGGATGGTGGTGGCCCTGACCCACCTGGGCACCGACCCGCAGGAACAGCCCGGCGCCCGGGCCCTGGCCCGGGGCGCCCCGGGCCTCGACCTGATTATCGACGGCCACAGCCACAGCCCACTGGCCGGCCTCAGGGAAGGCGACACCCTGATCGTCTCCAGCGGCGCCCGGCTGGAAAATCTGGGGCTGGTGGCCGTGCGGACGGGCCCGGGCGGACGGCTGTCCCTGGCCTCGCGCCTCATGGGCGCCGCGGAATTCGGGGCGGTGGCTCCGGAGGCCGGGCTCCAGGCCCTTTTGGCCTCTCTTTCGGCGGAAGCCGACGAACAGTTGAACCAGGTGCTGGCCCGGCTGCCGTTCGCCCTTGACGGCGAAAGGGAGCACCTCCGGCGGGGCAGCACCAACCTGGGCCGGGTCGTCTGCGCGGCCCTGAAAAAAGCCAGCGGCGCGGACGCGGCCATCATCAACAGCGGTTCGTTCCGCGATTCCCTGCCGACCGGGGAAATCACCCGCCGCCGGCTTTTATCGGCGCTGCCCGCCGACAATTACGCGGTCACCGTCACCCTCAGCGGGGCCGAGCTTCTGGAGGTTCTCAACCACGGTCTGGGCCAGCCCGGCAGCGGCGCCTTTCCCCAGTTTTACGGGCTGACCGTGACCGCCCAGGAAAGCCTGGAAACCGGGCCCGACGGCAGCCTGATCCGCCGCGACCGGGCTGAACTGGTGGAGGTCGGCGGCCGCCCCCTGGATCCGGAGGCCGGCTACCGGATCGTCACCACCGATTTTTTGCAGAAAGGCGGGGATGATTATCGGCTGCTGGCCCGTCCGGCCGACCAGGTTTACGGCCCGGTGGAAGAAATCATGGCCGGCTATCTGGCCGACATTGATGAGGAAAGCTTAATCTTCATCGACCGCGACGATGCGCTGACCATCATCGTGGAGGAATGAGGCTCTGTCAATAAATAACCTGTACATCAAAAAGCGCTTGATTTATGAATGAAATTTTGCTAAAAAAGACCTTATCCGGGCAGTTGAAGTTTTGGGAGCATTGGGGTTTTGAGCCATGGCGCGACGGCGTTCTGGCCGGGGCGGCCCGCAAACAGCGCTTCGTCAAAGACGGTTTTTTAGGCCGCATCGCCGAATATGGCGCCTGGGATTTTATCGTCTGGGAAGCCGGCCGGGCCGGGGACCGGCAAGCCCTTTGGGATCGCCTGACCCCTCAGCCGGAAATTATGACCCAGCGTTTTCTTTTCGTTCTGCCGGAGCCCTGGCCGGGCCGGCGCATTAAATCATTCTGGCTGGGCTTCAGGGGCTATGTCGAATTTTTCGCCTACTGGCCCCCCGACGGGCCGGCCGACAAAAAAGAACTGCCGCCGGATCTGAGCGGGCTGGTGGATCTGGCCTTGAGACCGCCCTCTGATTCCAGTTTTTGAAAAAAATCGGAATATGAAAACCCATTCCGATTCCTTACGCTGAAAATGTCTTCAGAAACGGAATCGGAATACAAACGCCGGAGGAAATGTTATGCTGACGGTTTTATTGCTGATCGCGCTGGTTTTCTTCTTAATTTGCTACAAATTTTACGGCGGTTTCCTGGCCAGAGTTTTCAAGCTGGACAACGCCAACAAGACCCCGGCCGAAACCATGTATGACGGCGTCGACTACTGCCCGACTCACCCGGCCATTCTGATCGGTCATCACTTTTCCTCCATCGCCGGCGCCGGCCCCATTGTCGGCCCCATCACCGCCGCGGCCTGGTTCGGCTGGCTGCCGGCCTATCTCTGGTGCCTGCTCGGCTCGGCCTTTTTCGGCGGCCCCCATGACGCCGGCTCGGTCATCGCCTCCATCCGCCATCAGGGCAAGAGCGTGGGCGAAGTGGTCAAGGTCTGGATCGGCGTCCGCGGCCGTCTGCTCTTCTCCTGGTTCGTGGTCCTGACCCTGATTCTGATCGTGGCCGTCTTCATCCAACTGGGCGCCGGCAGCCTGGCCGCCGACCCGGCGGTGGCTTTCGCGGCCACGGTCTACATGGTCCTGGCCTTTATTTTCGGCATCTGCATCTATCGCTTCAAGATGTCGGTCCGACTCGGCACCCTGATCATGCTGCCTTTCGTCTTCGGCGCCTGCTGGTTCGGGCAGGCCTACCCGGTCTTTTCCGACCCCTTCCGGATGTCCATGGAGACCTGGCGCTTCATCCTGATGGGCTACGTCGTCCTGGCTTCTCTTTTGCCGGTTTGGCTGCTTTTGCAGCCCCGCGATTACCTGTCCTCTTATTTCCTGTATTTCGCGGTCGTCATCGGCGGCATCGGCATGGTCTTCGGCAGCTTCTTAGGCAGCAATTTTGAAGTGCAACTGCCGGCCTTCAAGGGCCTGGTCCAGGGCGACACCAACTTCATCTGGCCCATCCTCTTCGTCACCGTGGCCTGCGGAGCCATCAGCGGCTTCCATTCCATGGTCGGCAGCGGCACCACCTCCAAGCAGTTGCGCAAGGAAACAGACAGCATTTTGATCGGCTACGGCTCGATGCTCCTGGAAGGCATGGTGGCGGTCATCGCCATCGGGGCCGTCATGATTTCCGGCAATGTGGCCTCCGGCGGCCCGGTGGTCACCTTTGCCGAGGGCTTCGGCAAGTTCGGCTCCCTGGTGGGCATCGACCCCCTCCTGGGAACCTCCATGGGCGCCCTGGCCGTCAACACCTTTATCCTGACCACCGTGGACACGGCCACCCGCCTGACCCGCTATCAGATTCAGGAGCTGTCCAACTACAAAATCGATAAATACCTGGCCACCTTCATCGCCGTGGCCGGCGCCTCCGTCTTCCTGTTCGTCAAGACCGGCGACCGCCCCACCTGGGCCGTCATCTGGCCGGTCTTCGGCGCCGCCAACCAGTTGGTGGCCTCTCTGGCCCTTCTGGCCGTCGCCGTCTGGGTCAAGAAGGCCTTTGCCCGTTCCAACGCCTTCCTGATGGCCCCCATGTGGTTCATGATGGTCACCACCATCGCCGCCCTGGGCCTTCTGGTCTACGGAGAACTGGTCGCCGCCCAGAGCAACTTCGTGGTGGTGGTCTTCTCCGTCGTCCTGATAATTCTGGCGATTCTGATGCTGCGCGAAGCCCTGGCCGCCCTGGCCAACCGGACTGAATCGGGCGTCGGCCTCAAGGGCCGGCCAAAATCGGAAACAGCCTGAAAACTGACCGGCCGGCCTTAAGCCAAGGGGGCGCCTTCCGCCAGGGAGGCGCCCCCGGCTTTCAATTCGATAGGCAGAATGGCCCCTGTGGCCTTCAAGCCGCTATCACCTGTGGCTTTTCGGCCACAGCGAGAGAGGGGACAGTTGCAGCCGCCAAGTATCCTCAGGCTAACTTGCCGAAAATAACTTATTTTTAAAAAAGTTGAAGCGCGTTGTAAGATGGCATGGGCCTTGCTTGATCTTGGACGGGTCAAAGGCGCGGCCAGCGCCGATTGACAGAGGCCGATGGGGCCTGACTTGACGCCGTTCTGAGAGACTGAATTAAAATGCAAAAAACCATCAAACAAAGTATATCGGCCCGGGGCCTGGGGCTCCACAGCGGCCGCGACATACAGGCGACTTTGAAACCGGGTCTGCCCGGCAGCGGCATTCGCTTTCAGCGGGTCGACCTCCCGGGCGCCCCGGTTCTGCCGGCCGTCCCCGACAACGTGACCAGCAGCACCCTGGCCACCACCCTGGGCCGGGGGGAAAACCGCGTCAGCACGGTCGAGCACTTGATGGCCGCCCTGTCGACCCTGGCGGTGGACAATATCCTGGTGGAAACCGACGGGCCGGAAGTGCCGGTCTTCGACGGTTCGGCCGCACCCTGGGTTCAGCTTCTAAAAGAAGCCGGGCTCCGGGAACTCAACGTTCCCCGCAAGGTTCTGAGGGTCACCCGGCCCTTCAAATACGGCTTGGGCGACAAATCCATCGAAGTCTGGCCGGCCAGCCGTTTTTCGGTGGAGGCCCACATTGATTTCGAAGGCGGCATCGGCCGTCACTGCTTTTATTATGTTGATTCGGCCCAGGCTTTTATCGACGAAATCAGCCGGGCCCGGACCTTCTGCCGGTTGAAGGACGTGGAAATGATGCGGCAGTTGGGCCTGGCCCTGGGCGGTTCCCTGGACAACGCCGTGGTCGTCGGCGACGACGGCATTCTCAACCCCGGCGGGCTGCGCTACAGCGACGAATTTGTCCGCCATAAGATTCTGGATTTTATCGGCGATCTGGCCATGGCCGGCGCGCCGGTTTCAGGCCAGTTCGTCCTCCGCAAACCGGGCCACGATCTCAACCGCCGCTTCCTGACCGCCGCCCTGGCCCAGCCCGGTCTGATGGAAGCCGCCGGGGCCGGGGAACACAAACATCCGGCCCGCAAAGACGCCCGGCGCCTTCCGCCGGGCCGGCCGCTTTCGCCGGATGACGGCTTGAGCCCGGCCGCCGGCCTCTGACCCTGTAAAAGCCCTCTCCTCCATTGAAAAAACCCGCGAAGGCGGGTTTTTTCATGCCCGGTAGGGCGGGGCGGGCCGGCGGGAACTTTATAAAAGGCTTCAAATTTATGAAATATTGGCCCTTAAATTGCTTCAATTCTGGCCGTGACTCTTGAAGCCACGGCGCATCAGCAAGATAAAGGGGCGAAATCATGGCTTTTAATTTTCAGGAAAGACTCAACCGGGGCCGGGAGATCATCGCCGGGGCCGGGCCCTCCAAGCTGGCCGTCGGCGGCGCCGTGCTGGCCGCCGCCGCCGCGCTGCTGCTCTTCGCCATGTTCCACCGGGGCGAAGAGCCTTACGGTCTTTTGTACTCCCAGCTCAACCCGGAAGACGCCGGGGCCATCACCGCCGAACTGAAGGCCCAGAAAATCCCCTATAAACTGGCGGCCGACGGCACGGCCATTGAAGTCAGGGCCGACCAGGTTTCTTCAACCCGCATTGATCTGGCCGTCAAAGGCTTGCCGGCCAAAAGCAATGTCGGTTACGAAATTTTCGACAGCCAGAAACTGGGGGTCACCGACCTGGTTCAGAAAACCAACCTGATGCGGGCCGTCACCGGCGAACTGGAACGCACCCTGACCAGTCTGCCGGAAATAGAAATGGCCCGGGTCCACCTTTCGGTGCCCAAGGAAACCCTGTTCATCGAAGACCAGAAAGACCCGGCCGCTTCGGTGGTCATTAAACTGCGCCGGGGGGCCGCGCTCTCCAAGCCCCAGCTCCTGGGCATCGTCAATCTGATGACTTCCTCGGTCAGCGGCCTGACCCCGGACAACGTCTCGGTCATCGACACTGACGGCGGCCTCATCTGGTCCAGGGAGAGTACCCAGCCCGGCTTCCTCAGCGACGACCAGCTCAAGCAGAAGGCCCAGTATGAGGAAGGCATCCGCAACCGCATCCAGGCCATGATGGAGCGGGTGGTGGGCGCGGACAAGGCCATAACCAGGGTCACCGCCGAGCTGGACCTGCGGGAAGTGGTCACCCAGGAGGATATTTACGATCCCGAGCGCACGGCCGTCCGCAGCGAGCAGAAGATCGTGGAAAAAAAAGTCGGCCCCGGCCGGGCCATGGCCGGCATTCCCAACGCCACTTACGAACTGGGCACGGCCAACCGTCAGAATTCCGGCGAGGGGCCGAACCAGGAGCTGGAGTCCCGCAGCGAGGAGACCAACAACTACGAAGTCACCAACATCAAACGCCGGACCGTGGCCCGGGGCGGCGACCTGAAAAAAATCAGCGTGACGGTTCTCCTGGATGGAGTGTATAATAAGAACGAAACCGGCGAAACGGTTTTCGCTCCGCTGTCGCCGGAACTTTTAAATCAATTGGAAGCCGCCGTCAAGGGCGCCATCGGCTTTGACGCCGCCCGAGGTGATATCGTGGCCCTCAGTAGCGTACAGTTTGCCCGTCCCGACGAAATCTCGGTCTGGGCTCTTTTTGCCTATGAACTCTTCCGCGAGTTCTACCGCCCCTTCCTGAACCTGATACTTATCGTCCTCTTCTTCTTCCTGGTGGTCCGGCCGATCATGAACTGGCTGAAACGGGAAGTGGAACCGGCCGGCAGCGGCGCCGAAGCCCCGGTGCTGCCTGAATATCCCGGCGGCGGCCCCAGCTACGGCGACAGCCTGCCCCTCCCGGTGGCCCCCCAGGCCGGCGCCCTGGCCGCCGCCCCCTCCCTGGAAGCCGAAGAAGCGCCGGAAGGGGACTACCGCCGGGAAATCGATCTGGACGAAGGCCCCAATTACGACGACGAGGACGGCGATATGCCGGCCGACGACGAGCAGCCGGCGGCCCTGGCCTACGGCAGCCTCAGCCGGGAGAACATCCTGCCCCTGGCCCGGGAAAACCTGGACCGCACCGTGGGCCTGGTGCGCGGCTGGATAGAGCAGAAACCCGCCCAGGAAGGCGAACCCAAAATGTAAGCCTGAAGACCCCGCCGCCGGCCGGAACGGCCCCTCCCGCCGGCGGCCCCAGACCTGAAAAACCTTTGTGAACCTAAGCCTGTTCCAATTTTCGGAATAAAGCGACAGAGTAAAGAAATGGCCAAAGAAGAGAAGCAACCCGAAGGATTGACCGGACCCGAAAAGGCCGCCATTTTTCTTCTGACCCTGGGCGAGGAATTTACCACCGAAATTTTCAAGGAGCTCGAGGACATCGAGATCAAGAACCTCGGCAAGGCCATGAGCAAGATTCACAACGTCACCCCCGGCCAGGTTCAGGACGTTTTGTGGGAATTCGTGCAAACCATGGAACTGCCGGCCGACATCCGGGTCAAAGGCGACGATTTTTTCAAGAACACCATCGGCAAGGCCCTCACCGGCGACCGGGCCGAAGGACTCCTTCAGGACGTCAGCTCCCCGGTGCCTTTTTCCAACATCAAAAACATCGACCCCAAGGCCTTGGGCAACTTCATCCGCAACGAGCACCCCCAGACCATCGCCCTGGTTCTGGCCCACATCGATCCCGGCAAAAGCGCCCAGATCATCTCCGAATTTCCAGAGCCCCTCCAGCAGGACGTCATCCTGCGCATCGCCGACCTGGAAAACGTGCCCATCAACATCCTCGACGAGGTGGAAGACGTTCTGCGGGCGGAAATCAAGGCCCAGGGCCCCGTCGGCGGCCGGGCCGCCGGCGGCTCGGCCACCGTGGCCGAGATCCTCAACCAGGTGGATCAGAACACCGAAAACGTCATTATGAGCAAACTCGAGGAAGACCGGCCGGAATTGTCCAACGAAGTCCGCAAGCTGATGTTCGTCTTCGAGGATCTCCTGGGCGTGGACGACCGCTCCATCCGCACCATCCTCAAAGAGGTCAACAACGACGAACTGACCCTGGCCCTGAAGGCCGCCAGCGAGGACATGCGCAACAAGATTTTCGGAAACCTCTCCGAACGGGCCGCCGACATGATCCGCGAAGATCTGGAGGCCATGGGCCCCACCAAGCTTTCGGACGTGGAAAAGGCCCAGCAGGCCATTTTGCGCGTGGCCAAAAAACTGGAGGCCGAGGGCAAGATCGCCATCGGCAAGGGCGACGGAGGCGATGCTTTTGTCTGAGTTCGACCCCCGCTTCCACCGCAGCCCCAAGGTCGGCTCCCCGGAACTGAAAGTCTCGGAATTCCGGCCGGAGAACTTCACCCGGCTGGACAAGGTCGAGCCTATCCCCGACCCCGATGAAAATTTCGACCGGGACGCTCCGCCCCTTCCCCCGGCGCCCGACCCCTTCCAGGAATTCACGTCTGACCGCCGCCGGCCTCTGTCCGCCCTGATGGACGATCTTCCCTCGCTGGACGGCCTGTTCAACCCTTTTGACCTCGAAAGCGAAAAGCCGGTCTCCGAGGAATTCAACGAACTTTACCGCCCGGGCCCTCCCCTGGACTTCACCTTCGAAGATCTCGACACCCGCGACCCGGGGGTGGTCCGCACCCTGGCCCAGGCCCGGGAAAAACGCGACGAGACCATCAAGGCCGCCGAAGAAGAGGCCGCGCGCCTGCGCCAGGCCGCGGAAACCGAGTTGCGGGGCGCCCGGGCCGAAGCCGAGGCCCATAGGGAAGCCCTCTTGGCCGAAGCCCGCCGGCAGGCCGCGGAACTGACCCAAAGCCTCAGGGAGGCGGCCGCCGAAGACCGGGCGGCGGCTGAAGACGAGCGGCGGGCGGCCCGGGAAGAACGGGCGGCCGCCGAAAACAGCCGGGCGGAGGCGGAAAGGCAATTGACCTCGGCCCGGGAACGCATTGCCGGCCTGGATGGTGAACGCGCCCGGCTGGAAAAGGAAATGGCTGAACGGCGGGCGGAACAGGAACAGGCCCACGCCGCCGTGGCGGCCGATTTCGAAGCCCGGCGCCAGACCCTTCTGGATGAAGCCCGGGCCGCCGGGCATCAGGCCGGCTGGGACCAGGGGCTGAACGAAGGCCGGCGCCAGGGCGAGAACGAGGCCCGGGCCGCTTTTCAGGAAAAAACCCAGGGCCTTCTGCAGGTCATGGACAAAATGGAAAACGTCTATAACGATCTGTGGACGGCCAACGGCCCGATGATGATCCAGTTGGCCATCGCGGCGGCCGAGCAGATACTCAACAAGGAACTGGACCAGTCGCGCGACCTGGCCGCCCGGGCCTTTGAGGCGGCCATCGACTTTCTGTCCCAGGCCAGCCAGATCAGGCTCCTGGTCAATCCCCGCGACATCGCCGCCCTGGAGGAGGCCCGGCCCGGGCAGCGCCGGCGCCTGGGGGCCCTGGTCGGCGTCGCCTTCCAGCCCGACGAAAGCCTGGGGCCGGGCGATTTGATCGTCGAGTCGGATGTCGGCCGCCTGGACGCCACGGTCAAACACCGCAGCGAACAGGTTTTAGGCGCCTTGAAGCGGGCTTTTGCCGAATGGAAAAGCCTGCCGCCCGCCAGGCTGACGCCGCCCGCCCGGGCGCCGGAAGAGTCTCCGGCGGAACCGGCCGCGGCTGAAAACGAAGCGCCTGAACCGGCCCCGATTCCGGAAGAAGAAAAAGCAGAGGAAGGCCGGACTTAATGCTTGACGACCAAGCCCAGGATTTCAGCCCATTTCTCAATCTGGTCAAAGGCCTCCAGCCCTTGTCCCTGGAGGGCCGGGTGACCAAGGTGGTGGGGCTGGTCATTGAAGGCGACGGACCGGCGGCGGCCGTGGGCGAGGTTTGCCGCATCTATCCGGCGGACGGCCGCCCGCCCATCGAGGCCGAAGTGGTCGGCTTCCGCGAGGGCGTCATTCAGTTGATGCCGGTGGGCGAAATGAGCGGCCTGACCCCCGGCAGCCGCATTCTGTCCACCGGCAGCCCGGCCATGGTGGACGTGGGCCCGGGACTTCTGGGCCGGGTGGTGGACGGCCTGGGCCACCTCATCGACGGCCGGGGGCCGATCGAGATCACCGGGCGTTACCGGGTTCACGCCCGGCCCGGCAACCCCCTGAGCCGCGATCGCATCACCGAGCCCATGGATGTGGGCGTCAAAGCCGTCAATGCCCTGTTGACCATCGGCCAGGGCCAGCGGGTGGGCATTTTCGCCGGCTCGGGGGTGGGCAAGAGCACCCTTCTGGGCATGATCGCCCGCCACATGAAGGCCGACGTCAACGTCATCGCCCTGATCGGCGAACGCGGCCGCGAAGTCATGGAATTCATCCAGAAGGATTTGGGGCCGGAAGGCATGGCCCGCAGCGTGGTGGTGGCCGCCACCTCCGAACAGCCGGCCCTGGTGCGCATGCGCGGGGCCTATGTGGGCACGGCCATTGCCGAATATTTCCGCGATCAGGGCCAAAACGTCATCCTGATGATGGACTCGGCCACCCGTTACGCCTTTGCCGCCCGGGAAGTGGGCCTCTCCATCGGCGAGCCGGCCGCCACCCGGGGTTACACCCCCTCGGTCTTCGCCCAGTTGCCGGGCCTGCTCGAGCGGGCCGGGCGCTGGCCCCACGGCAGCATCACCGGGCTCTACACGGTTCTGGTGGACGGCGACGACATGAACGAACCGGTGGCCGACGCCATGCGCTCCATTCTCGACGGACATATTGTTCTGCGCCGCGAACTGGCCGCCAAGAACCACTACCCGGCCATTGACGTTCTCTCCAGCATCAGCCGTCTGATGTCCGACCTGGCCGACAAGGAGCAGCTGGCCGCCGCCGGCCGCTTCAAAGACGCCCTGGCCACCTACCAGAAAAACGAGGACATGATCAACCTCGGGGCCTACCAGCGCGGGGCCAGCGCCGAGATCGACCGGGCCATCCAGCTCTATCCCCGCTTCATGGAATTTCTCAAACAGGCCTTTGATGAACCGGTCGGCCTGGCCAAGTCCAGGGAAATGCTGATCAGGCTGACCGCCCCCCCTAAATAAATCATTCCCGGCCCTTGCTATTTATCTCCAAAGCAACTAAGATCGACTGAAATATGAGTTTTACCCGGAACGCCGCCGTCCAGCCGGGGCCTGATATCTTACTTCGTCGGCGAGAAGCCCGAACAGAAAAGCCAGGGGGTTATTATGATTAAGAATTTTGTCGTCACGGCTTTCTCCTCTCTTTTGGACATACTCTTTGTGATCTGTGCCGTCTTGCTGGTCATTATCGGCCTGGTGGCCATGGCCGCGGGCGGGGCCCAGGGTGTCGTCACCGGGCTGCTCACCATCATCATCGGTTTTATTTATCTGATCATCTGTTTCGGCGTGATCTATCTTTTGGTGGACATCAGGGATCTGATCAAAAAGCAAAGCGGTCCGCGGCCCTTCGAGTAATTTTTCCTTATAGAAGGATCATATCATGAGACCGGCCTGTCTGATTATCCGCGACGGCTGGGGGCACAGCGACAACCCTGAGGGCAACGCGGTGCTGGCCGCCAGAACCCCCTATGTCGATTCGCTCCTGGAAAAATATCCCTGGACCCTCCTGGACGCCTCCGGCGAACCGGTCGGGCTCCCGGCCGGCTATCAGGGCTCCAGCGAAGTGGGGCACCTGAACATGGGGGCCGGGCGCATCGTCATTCAGGAACTCAAGCGTATTGACGACGGCCTCTCCGACGGCTCTTTCTTCCTGATTCCCAAATGGCCGGAACTGATGAACCAGTGGCGCCGGGCCCGCGGGGCCCTGCACCTGATGGGCCTCCTGCAGGATGAAGGCGTCCACGCCCACCAGGAGCATCTCTTTAAAATCATGCGTCAGGCCCGCAGGGAAAACCCGGCCGGGCCCATCGTCGTCCACCCCTTTCTGGACGGCCGCGACACCCCGCCCCGCTCCTCCAACCAGTACCTGGCCAGGCTGCGGCTGGTCATGGACGAGGTCGGCGGGGTCAGGATCGGAACTCTGATGGGCCGTTACTATGCCATGGACCGCAGCCGGGACTGGGCCCTGACCGACCTGGCCTACCGGACCCTGACCCGGGGCGAGGGCCGCCCCTTCCAGGAAAAGGAAGCCGTCGCCGCCGTGGAATATTCCTGGGAACACGACCGGACCCCGGACCATTTCGACATGACGGACGAGTACGTTCCGCCCCTGGCGGCCGAAGGCTATCAGGGCATTAAGGACGGCGACTGCGTCATCCACAGCAACTTCCGCCAGGATCGGGCCATCCAGTTGACCCAGGCTTTTGTGGACCCGGATTATCCCGGTCAGCCCGGCTGTCGCCCCAAGGTCCATTACCTGGGCCTGACCCGCTATTATGACGAACTGACCGAATACCTGCTCGGCCCCTTAGGCGGCGACGAGGGCCTGCCCCATCTTCTGGGGGAGATGGTCTCGGCCCGCAATCTCAAACAGCTGCGTCTGGCCGAAACCCAGAAATTCCGCCACGTCACCAGCTTTTTCAACGGCAAATCCACCAAACCCTTTCCTCTGGAAGAGCAGGTGGAGATCAAGGGCCGCTTCGACCCGGCCACCTTTGCCAGCCACCCGGAGATGGAGGCCTACCTCCTGACCGACAGATTCTTGACGGAGTTCCTGCCCCGGGACTATCCCTTCATCGTCATCAACTACGCCAACTGCGACATGGTCGGCCACACCGGGGTCCTGGAAGCCGCCGTCAGGGCCGTGGAAGTGGTGGACGACTGCCTGGCCCGCCTCGTCCCGGCCCTGGCGGCCCGGGGCTATCAGGTTCTGGTGACCGCCGATCACGGCAACGCCGAAGAAATGATCGACCATGAAACCGGCCTGGTCAAGACCAGCCACAGCACCTGCCCGGTGGAATGCATCTATGTGGCCGACAGGCCACTATCCGGCCTGGACCAAAAACGCGGCAAACTCAGCGATTTGGCACCTACTTTGCTTCACTTGATGGAACTGGCCGTGCCCAAAGAGATGACCGCTGACAATCTATTGAAATAACAGGTTATCCGAGATCAGGGCACGGGACTTTGGTGCCATATGAAAAACCCGGTCCCCGGCCTTCGGAAGGTCAAATTTTTCCTGTTGGTCCTTATCCTCAGCCTCTTCCTCCACGGCTGCGGCTTCTTCAGCTTCGACCGGGGCGGCACCGGCCAGTCGGCCGCCTACACCGCCCGCAAATACATCGGCGTCCCTTACGAACTGGGCGGCCAAAGCCCCAAAGGCTTCGACTGCAGCGGCCTGACCGCCTATGTCTATCAGCGTCACGGCGTCAGGTTGCCGCGCACCTCGGCCAAGCAGGCCAAAGTCGGCCGCGCCGTCAAAAAATCCCGCCTCAGGCCCGGAGATCTGGTCTTCTTCAGCACCGCCAAAAAAGGCCGGGTCAGCCATGTCGGCATTTACGTGGGCGACGGCAAATTCATTCACGCTCCGGGCAGCGGCAAAAAAGTGACCACGGCCTCGCTGAACTCCGCCTACTACCAGAAAACCTACCACAGCGCCCGCCGGGTGGCGACCTGACTGTCTGACAATAAAAAAATAATAATTTTTTTTATTGTCAACCGGGTGGCGACCTGAGCGTCTGATTATAGAAAATAATTATTATTATTTTCTATTGTCAAAGGGCGACCTGAGCGCTTTTAAAGGGTTGTTTATTGGCAATCCCTAAGCCCAGTTGAGCTTTTGGCGGAGTATGTCGATGTAGTTGCGGCGGGGGTTGACTATCAGGCTGATGTCCACTTTGTGGCTTTGGGCGGCGACGCGGTCGCCGGGTTTCAGGGGGATGCTGATCTGGCCGTCGGCGGTGAGGTGGATATCCTGATCGCGGCCGTCGACGGTCATTTCCACGGGAAAGGCGGCCGGCAGGATCAGGGGCCGGCTGGTCAGGGTAAAGGGGCAGATGGGGGTGACGATGATGGCCGGGATGGTCGGAAAGACCACCGGACCGCCGGCCGAAAGATTGTAGGCCGTGGAACCGGTGGGGGTGGCGATAATCACCCCGTCGGCCCGGAAGGACCAGTTGCCGAAATTTTCGACGTTCACGTTCAGGGTGATGATGCGGGACAGGGCGCCTTTGTTGATGACCACTTCATTGAGGGCCAGGGTGTCGGCCACCACCTCGCCCCGGCGCTCCACGGTCACTTCCAGGGCCATGCGCTTTTCCACCCGGTAGTTCCCGGCCAGAAGGCTTCTCAGGAGCCCGGCGAACTGATCCGGATCGGTTTCGGCCAGAAAACCGAGGCTCCCGAGATTGACCCCGAAAAGGGGAATGCCGGTCAGGCCCCAGGCCCGGGCGGCGTAAAGCAGGGTGCCGTCGCCGCCCAGGGAGATGACCAGGTCGGGATTAAACCCGTCAGGCGGCTCGGGCCGGCAGCCGAAACAGGAGCATTCCATCCAGATATCCAGGCCTTCATCCTGAAGGATAGCGGCGGCCTCCCGGGCCAGATCGGCGGAACGCCGGTCATCTTTATAAACCAAGGCCACTTGACGCGACAAAACCCGGCACCTCGATCGAGCGCTTGGGCGCCTGGAGGCCAGGATCGCCCTTCATTTTTTCCAGAGTGATTAAGTTTTAAAGCGGCTGGAATTTATTATAGCACAGTTTCGCCTTTTAAGCGTTACTTATGTTATAGTAAAATATTGCGTTGGGTAATCCGGAACCTGCCCCGGCGGGGCTTGGAGCCTGTATGAAAATAAAGCGTTTCGCGGCCAGGGACTTGGCCGCGGCCACCAACATGATCAAAGAGGAGTTCGGCCTGGCGGCCCTGATACTGTCGCAGCGCGAACTCCCGCCCGAAGAGGGCCCCGGGGTGGAGATCACCGCCGGGGTGCGGGACGAGGATCTGCCGCCGGCCAAAGCGGCTGAAGAAAGCCTCCCGGCGCCGGCCGCCGCGCCCCGGGCCCGGGCCGGGCCGGCCGCCGGAGTGGCCGCCTACCGCCAGGCCGGCCTGGCGGCCGCCCAACACTCCCCGGTCAGTTCCCGGGATCTGGAGGCCCTGGAAAAAACTCTGGGCAAGGAAATCGGGCAGTTGAAGGAACTTATCCTGGATCTGGCCCACCGGCAGAGTTTGGCTGAAAAATGGCGGGACCGCCCCGATCTGGTGCGGCTTTACCGGCGTCTTCTGGATACCGGCCTGCGCCCGGAACACGCCCGGGCCCTGATGGAGACGGCCGCCGAAAGCGCCAAGGCCTGGGGCGGCCAGCTTGAGGAACACTTAAGACGGGCCATGCGCCCCAAGCTGCGCATCGTCGACCTTTCCCTGGCCCCGCCCCGCCGCCTGGCCCTGGTGGGGCCCAGCGGTTCGGGCAAGACTACCGCCCTGGTCAATCTGGCCGCCTTCTACCGCCAGCGCGGCCGTTCGGTGGCCGCTGTCACCCTGGACACTTTACGCCTGGGCGCGGCCGAACAACTGACCCAGTATGCCCGCATCCTGGGGCTGGGGGTGCGGGTCTGCCAGAACCATCAGGAATTCAAGGAAGCCCTGGAAATTTTTGAAACTGAGGATTTGTTGCTCATCGATACCGCCGGCCGGGCCTTCCTGAAAGATGAAGGCCGGCGGGAACTGAACGTTTATTTCAATGAAGCCCAGGCCTCGGCCCTGCTGGTGCTCTCGGCGGCCATGAAAGAGGCTGATCTCGCGGCCGCCCTGAACCGGGCCCGCACTTTTCGGGAAAGCGGCCTGGTGATCGCCAAGTTTGACGAAACCGAATCCCTGGGTGGTCTGGCCGGCTTCATCATTTCCGCCGCCCCCCGCCTGGCCTTTTTCTCTCTGGGGCCGAGGGCCTCGGAAGATTTCACCCTGGCCTCCCCGGACAAGTTTCTGTCCCTGTGGCTGGGCGAAAGCCCGGCCCCGGACAAGAACGGGGAAAATTCCGAAAAAGCGTAAAGCCTGTTCAGCGCCGCTTATTTCTGATATACTGGCGACTTGGGAAGTGAAGCGCCGTTCCCGTCAATATATTTGGTATGACCCATGATCATCAACATCAATCCCGACAATCCCCAGGGGCGGCTCATCGCCCGGGTGGCCGATATATTGCGAGACGGCGGGCTGGTCATCTATCCCACCGACACCCAGTACGGTCTGGGCTGTGATCTGACCAACAAGAAAGCCATTGAAAAGGTCTACCGGCTCAAGCAGCGCAGCCAGAAAAGCCCCTTCAGCTTCGTCTGCGCCGACCTGACCGGCATCGCCCAATACGCCAAGGTCTCCAATTTCGCCTACCGCACCATGCGCCGGCTGCTGCCGGGCCCCTATACCTTTATTCTCAACGGCACCAGGCTGGTGCCCCAACTGATGCTGACCAAAAGGCACGAGTGCGGCATCCGGGTGCCGGCCCACCCCATCGCCCTGAGCCTGGTGGGCGGGCTGGGGCGCCCGATCATCAACACTTCGGCCGTCCTGGAAGGGCAGCCGGCGCCCACCGATCCGGCGGCTTTGGCCGATCTTTTCAAAAATCAGGTGGAGGCCGTCATCGACGGCGGCCCGGTGGCCGGGCAGCCGTCCACCATCATCTCCCTGATCGATGACGAGCCGGAGGTGCTGCGCGCGGGCCTGGGCCCCTGGCCGGTCTGAGGGCGGACGAAAGGGCTGCTTAAATCCGCCCGGCGGATTTAAGCAGCCGGCTATCTGGGGACTTTCAACGAAAAAGGCCATCGCCCCGGCGGTCTATGGCTGGAAAGGAAAACAAGATGAAGCGGTTTTTTCACGGGCTCTTCAGCGCGGTCTTTCTGACCGTAACTGTTCTGGCCGCCGGCGGCTGCGCCGAATGGTCCGGCTTTGGCCGTCAGGAAGAGAGCCGGCGTTCCCCGTCCCGACCCGCCCGGCCACAGCCCAAAGCTCAGGCCGCGGCCCAGCCGGTGAAGGCGGCCACCCCCGGCCGGCCGACCGTCGTGGCTCACAGTTATATTCCCAGTTGGCCGGGCGACGACCCGGGTCAGCGCCCCGCGCCCCGCCGCCAGGAATCTGAAACCCCGGTCCGGCCGGACCGGCCGGCCCAGCCCGAATGGACCGGTTCCACCGGGCGCGAAACCCCGGCGGCCGAGCCCGCGCCGGCCGAGGACCAGCCGTCGCTCAGCGGCACCCTGGAAATCGCCCCCCGGACTGTCGCCGCCGTTCCGGCTCCGCGGCCCGCCCCGGCCCCGGCCACCCGCCCCGCCGTCCGGACTAATTTAAGCACGCCCCCGCTGCCGCCCAATGTCGCGCCCCTGAAGCCGCCGGAGCCGGCCGCGGAAAATTCCGCCACCCCGGAATAGCGGCCTGGGAAAATTCAGACGATCGGCGGAAAGAGGGAGACGGAGATGACCCGTTCGGTTTTTGCTTATCTTCCGGCCCTGGCCCTGGGAGTGATTCTGGCCGGCGGCTGTTACGCCCGGCCTTATCGCCCCGGCGGCGATTATTTGTATAACGACGCCTATTATTATCATTACAGTGATTATTATCGCGATCATTACCATGATTATTATCGCGGCCGCCATGACCGGCCGGCCCCGCCGCGCCGGCGGCCGCCGGGCCCGCCGCCGGCTTTTGAGCGGCCGCCGGGCCAGGTTCAGCGGCCCGGACCCGGGGGGCCGCCCCGGGCCAAAGCCGCGCCCCCGCCCCAGGTCCGCCCCGGGCGGTCTGAAGTCGCCCCTCCGGAAGGCCGCCGCTCCCAGAGACCCAACCCCGCTCCGCCCCGACCGGAGGCCCGGCCGGAACAGCGGCGGGAAAGCCCGCCCCGGGTCCGGCCCCCCAGAGCGGCAAGCCCCGGGCAGTCGGTTCCCCGGCCCAGGCTGGAGGCCCCGGTTGGGCTTCATCAGGAATCCCGGGGGCGGCCGCGGCGCAACTGAAGGGAATCTCTGAAAATTAGAAAGACTGGCGGCCCCGGGGTCCGGAGCCGCCAGGGGAGGAAGGTCTGTGCTGGATCTCAAGTATGTGCGGGACAATCTCGACGCGGTGGCGACTATGCTGAAAAACCGGCAGATGGCGACTGAGAGCGTCCGGGAAATTTTGTCCCGCTTCAGCGCCCTGGATCAGCGGCGGCGGGAACTGTTAAGCGAAGTTGAAGCCCTCAAGGCCCGGCGCAACCAGGTCAACGACGAAATCGCGGCCCTGAAGAAAGCCAGGCGGCCGGCCGAAGCCCTGATCGAAGAAATGAAGGCTGTCTCGTCCCAGATCAAGGAGATCGACCCGGTCGTCAGCCGGGTGGAGGAAGAGGAGACGGCCATTCTGATGTCCATCCCCAACCACCCCGACGACAGCGTGCCCGTGGGCGCGGGCGAAGCCGACAATAAGGAAATACGGCGCTGGGGCCAAGCCCGCGACTTCGCCTTCACCCCCAGGAACCACTGGGAACTGGGTGAAAACCTGGGCCTGATGGATTTTGCCCGGGCCGGCAAGATATCCGGCAGCCGTTTTGTGGCGCTCTCCGGGGCCGCCGCCCGCCTGACCCGGGCCCTGATGAATTTTATGCTGGATCTGCATGTGGACCAGCATGGCTACCGGGAAGTCTGGCCGCCCTGCCTGGTCAACTCCGACTCCATGCGCGGCACCGGGCAGTTGCCCAAATTCGCCGAGGATTCCTTCAAACTTGAAAACCGCGACCTGTGGCTGGCCCCCACCGCCGAAGTGCCGGTGACCAACCTCCACCGCGACGAGATTCTGGAGCAACTGCCCATCCTCTACACCGCCTATACCCCCTGCTTCCGGGCTGAAGCCGGAGCGGCCGGCCGCGACACCCGGGGCATGATCCGGGTTCACCAGTTCGACAAAGTGGAGCTGGTCCAATTCACCCGACCCCGGGACTCCTGGGAGGCTTTGGAAAAACTGACCGCCGATGCCGAAGAAGTTCTCCAGCTCCTGGGCCTCCCCTATCGGGTGATGCTGCTCTGCACCGGCGACCTGGGCTTCTCCTCGGCCAAAACCTATGACCTGGAAGTCTGGCTGCCCGGCCCGGGCCTTTATCGGGAAATATCCTCCTGCTCCTGCTTCACTGATTTCCAGGCCCGCCGGGCCGGCATCCGTTACCGCCCGGAAAAAGGCGTCAAGACCGAATTCGTCCACACCCTCAACGGCTCCGGCCTGGCCATCGGCCGCACCCTGGTGGCCATTGTGGAAAACTACCAAAACGAAGACGGCAGCATCACCGTCCCCCAGGTCCTGCGCCCCTATTTGGGCGGGCTGGAGCTGATTGCATAGCGGCCGCGCCTTCCTGACCCCTGCGGCCGATTACCCACCCTGCGCTATCCCCGACTTCTGACTTTCCCCGGACCCGCCGCGAGGCGGGTCGTTGCCCGATAAAAACTAATTTTTTAGTTATTAATCCGGACCAATAGCCTATAATAAACGATATGTAAACCTGGCCGCCC
>JAISFR010000024.1 GCA_031263565.1 Candidatus Adiutrix sp.
CGCGGCCCGGTAGGTGATTATTGGCGTGAAACCTACGACCAGGCGGTCGAGGACCGGTTGAAAAAGGCTGAAACCATCATTCTCGGGGCCAGGGGCCGTAAACTCGCGTTGCTTCCCGAGGCCCCGGAAAGCGAATTCAAAAAAGCAAGAAACGAACTGAAAGTCCTGGCCGCCAAATGTGAGCGGCTTGAAGCTGATTTGAGCTCCACCAGGGAACAGCTGCGGGAGAGCCAGGAACAAAACCGCAAACAGGATCTGAAAATCAAAGAGCTGGCATCTGACGCCGCCGCCGCCTGGACCTACAATACCCCGACGACCGCCTGGGAAGCCTGTGAAGAAGCCGCCCGTCTTTATAGTTCAAGGCTTATCATCCATCCAAGAGTCAAAGCCGGCCTTGAGGGCTGGGTTCATAACAGGAACCTGAAATGCGCCACCCAGGCGATGATCATGCTCAAGGCTCTGGCCCTGGAGCTTTATGACATGAAATTTTCCGGACCTGACGGCCGCCTGAACCCGAAGGCTTTCCAGGACAAGACCGGCATCCCCCTGGCCATGACCGAAGGCCGGGCGACCAAGCGCGATCAGGCTTTTGAGGATATACGGACCTGCGAATACCAGGGCCGGGAACTTTCATTTTTTCCCCACTTGAAAGCCGAGGTCAAAAAAGTAAAAATCCGGCTCCATTTTGATATTCTGGAGGAAGACCGGAAAATCGTCGTCTGTCACCTGGGTGACCATCTTCCGAATTCCCAGACCAGATATCTGTAAGCTGGATATAAGATGCGTGAAGCCCGTGATTATTTGTCCAACGGGCTGGCCAATCTTGCCGACGAATTACAGCCAGGCCATCCCGCGACGCAACCGGACGCCCGCGTGACATTCGAGAGTTCTTTCGGGCAGCGGCCAGCTTGAATTTCAATTCCGGCACTTCTTCACGCAATACGGTTACAGCATCTCTTCCAGTTGCCGGGCTATGTTCCCGGCGCTGAAGCCGTATTCCTCAAACAGGCGCCTGGCCGGGGCCGAAGCCCCGAAATGCTCGATGGATATGGCCCGGCCCGATCCGCCGAGATAGCGGGCCCAGCCCATCGAGCGGCCGGCCTCCACCGCCAGGCGGCAAGCGACCGACGGCGGCAACACTTCCCGCTGATAATCCTCAGACTGATCGTCGAAAATTTCCCAACTGGGCAGCGACACCACCCGCACCCGCCTGAGGCCGCGTTCGGCCAACAGCCTGCGGGCGGCCAGGGCCGGTTCGACCTCCGAGCCGGTGGCCAGAATGACGGCTTCCGGCTCATGCCCGTCGTCACTGTCGACCAGGGTGTAGCCGCCCCGCAGGGGGCCGTCAATCACCGCGGGATAGTCGTCAGGATGCAGGACCGGCAGATTCTGGCGGGAGAGGGCCAGCACCGTGGGGCCGGGCCGGGTCAGGGCGCTCCGCCAGGCGGCGGCCGTCTCATAGGCGTCGGCCGGTCGGATGACCGTCAGGCCCGGGATGGCCCGCAGGGCGGCCAGATGTTCCACCGGCTGATGGGTGGGCCCGTCTTCGCCCACCCCAATGCTGTCGTGGGTGAAAATCCAGACCACCGGCAGTTTCATCAGGGCGGCCAGGCGCAGCGCCGGGCGGGCGAAATCGGAAAAGACCAGAAAGGTGGCCGCATAGGGTCTGAAGGCCCCGGAGAGGGCCAGACCGTTGGCCGCCGCCCCCATGGCCGCCTCCCGCACCCCGAAGTGGATGTTGCGGCCGCCGGGATTCAACGGACCGAAAGAGCCCCCGCCCGAAATCTCGCTCTTGTTGGACGGCCCCAGGTCGGCGCTGCCGCCGACCAACTCGGGCATCAGGGCCGCCAGGGCGTTTAAGACGTCTCCGGAAGCCGAGCGGGTGGCCAGGTGGCCGCCTTTGGGGAAGACGGGCAGGGCCTTGGTCCAGCCCTCGGGCAACCGGCCGCCTAGGCGGCGCGCAAGTTCGGCGGCCTCCTGCGGATAAGCCCGGGCATAGCCTTTGCAGAGTTCCTGCCAGGCCTGATAATGGACCAGGGCGGCTTCGCCCCGCTGCCTGAACTTGTCGTAGACCCTGGGGTCCACGCTGAAAGCTTTTTCCTCGTCAAAGCCGAAATGGGCCCGGGTGGCCCGGATGGCCTCGGCCCCCAACGGCTCGCCGTGGGCCTTGGGGCTGTTTTCCCTGGGGCTGCCGGCCCCGATCCTGGTGCTGACCATGATCAGGCTGGGGCGGTCCAATTCGGCCCGGGCGTTTTCAATGGCTATATAGACGGAGCCCAGGTCCTCGCCCTTGGCCACCACCATGACCTGCCAGCCGTAGGCCAGGAAGCGGGCCCGCACGTCTTCGGTGAAGGCCAGGTCGGTGGAGCCCTCAATGCTGATCTGATTGTCGTCATAGAGATAGACCAGCTTCCCCAGCCCCAGGGTGCCGGCCAGGCTGGCCGCTTCGGAACTGACGCCTTCCATCAGATCGCCGTCGGAAACCAGAGCGTAGATGTTATGGTCGAAGAGAGTAAAATTCGGCCTGTTGTAGCGCTCGGCCAGCTTCCGCTCGGCCATGGCCAGACCCACGCCCATGGCAAAGCCGTGGCCTAAGGGGCCGGTGGTGGCCTCCACCCCGGGGCTGAGCCCATGCTCAGGATGCCCGGGGGTCAGGGAAGCCCATTGGCGAAACTGCTTCAGGTCATCCAGACTCAGATAGCCGGCCAGGTGCAGCCAGGCGTAGAGGAGGGCCGAGCCGTGCCCGGCCGAGAGGATGAAGCGGTCCCGGTTGGGCCATTGGGGGTCCAGCGGGTTGTGGCGCAGGAACTGGCTCAGAAGCACATAGGCCATGGGGGCCGCGCCCAGCGGCAGGCCCGGATGGCCCGACTGGGCGGCTTCCACCATATCGGCGGCCAAAAGGCGCAGGGTGTTGACCGAGGCCTGATCTTTACGGTTAAAGGCGGGCACAGGCATGGGCTGATACCTCTCGGACAAAATTGGCTATGGGCCAATATAACATATTGAAATCCTGCTGTCCACCATCTGAAGGCCAGGGCCGCAAGCCCCGACTTTTTATTACATTTTGGTATGTTTATTCGAATTGCACCGGCGAACAGCCAAGGCGGTCTTAATTATTGACCAATATGTAGTATTCTGCTATAATCCAGAGCGGTAAAATGTTTTGCCGCCCATTGGGATACTTTTAAACAGGAACGGATAATGCCTCCCTCCCCCGCTCTTCTCATGCTGGCCGACGGCGCGGCCTTCCCTGGTCAGGCCATCGGCGCCCGGGGCGAAGCTTTTGGCGAAGTGGTTTTCAACACCGCCCAGTGCGGTTATCAGGAGATTCTGACCGACCCCTCCTACAGCGGTCAGTTGCTGAACTTCACCTTTCCCCACATCGGCAATTACGGGGTCAACGCCGAGGACAACGAAGCTCCCGGCCCCCGGGTCGCCGGGTTGATAGTCAATGAACTGAGCCCTGATTTCGGCCACTGGCGATCCCAGAAGAGCCTGACCGCCTGGCTGACCGAGCACCGCATCAGCGGCATCAGCGGGGTGGACAGCCGGGCCCTGACCCTTCATCTGCGTCGCCACGGCAGCCAGAACGGCTATTTGAGCTCCCTGGACCTGAACCCGGCCTCGCTTCTGGAAAAGGCCCGGGCGCTCCCGGACATGAACGGCCTGAATCTGGCCGAAATGGCCGGCTGCCGGGAGCCCTACCAGTTCGCCGAAAGTTCCGGGCCGCAGGTGGCCGTGCTGGATTTCGGGGTCAAGCGCTCCATCCTGGAGCAGTTGGCCCGGGCCGGCTTCGGGGTGCGGGTCTGGCCCGGCCAGACCCCGGCCGGGGAAATCCTGGCCTCCGGGGCTGAGGGAGTGCTGCTGTCCAACGGGCCGGGCGACCCGGCGCCCTGCCGGGCGGCCATGGCCACGGTCAAAGAACTGCTCGGCCGCCGGCCCATCTTCGGCATCTGCCTGGGGCATCAGATCCTGGCCCTGGCCCTCGGCGGACGCACCTACAAGCTGCCCTTCGGCCACCGGGGCGCCAACCACCCGGTGCGGGATCTGACCAGCGGACGCATCCGGGTCACCAGCCAGAACCACGGCTTCTGCGTGGACCCCGAAGGGCTGCCCGAGGGGGTCCGAATCACCCAACTCAACGCCAATGACGGCACGGTCGAGGGTCTGGCCGTTCCGGCCCGCCAGGCCTTTTCGGTGCAGTATCACCCCGAGGCCGGCCCCGGCCCCCATGACGCCCGCCAGCTTTTCAACGACTTTGGCGAACTTATCCGCCTTTTCCAGGGGGCCTGAGCATGGCCAAAGATCCGACGCTTAGGAAAATAATGCTTCTGGGCTCCGGCCCTATCATCATCGGCCAGGCCTGCGAATTCGACTATTCCGGCACCCAGGCCTGCCGGGCCCTGAGGGAAGAGGGCTGCGAAATAGTGCTTCTGAACTCCAATCCGGCCACGGTCATGACCGACCCGACCCTGAGCGAGCGCACTTACGTGGAGCCCATGACCCCGGAAGTGACCGCCGAAATTTTAAGGAAGGAACGGCCCGACGCCCTTTTGCCCACCTTCGGCGGCCAGACCGCCCTGAACCTGGCCATGGAACTCCATGACCAGGGCCATTTGGCCGAAGTCGGCTGTCGCCTGATCGGGGCCGGGGCCGAGGTCATCCGCCGGGCCGAGGACCGGGAGGCTTTTGGCCGGCTGATGGCCGGGCTGGGCCTGTCCATGGCCGGCAGCCGGCTGGCCCGGACTTATGAAGAGGCCGAGGACTTTGTCCGGGATCACCGCTTTCCGGTGGTGCTGCGGCCCTCCTTCACTCTGGGCGGAACCGGGGGCGGCATTGCCTACAACCTCTACGAACTGAAAAAAGGCATGGAGCGGGCCCTGAGCGTTTCCCCGACCGGCGAGGTGCTGGTGGAGGAATCCCTTCTGGGCTGGAAGGAGATCGAGCTGGAACTGGTCCGGGACAGGGCCGGCAACGCGGTCATCATCTGCGGCATCGAAAATCTGGACCCTATGGGCATCCACACCGGCGACTCCATCACCGTGGCCCCCATCCAGACCCTGTCCGACGCGGAATACCAGGCCCTGCGGGACGAGGCCATCGCCATTGTCGGGGCCGTGGGGGTGGAGACCGGGGGCTGCAATATCCAGTTCGCCCTCGACCCCCAAAGCGGCCGCCGCATGGTCATCGAGATGAACCCCCGGGTCTCCCGCTCTTCGGCCCTGGCCTCCAAGGCCACGGGTTTTCCCATTGCCCGGGTGGCCGCCAAGCTGGCCCTGGGCTACAATCTCGACGAGATCCCCAACAGCATCACCGGCCAGAGCTGCGCGGCCTTTGAGCCGGCTCTGGACTACTGCGTGGTCAAGGCCCCGCGCTTCGATTTCGAGAAATTCCCCGGCAGCGAAGCGGTTCTGGGCTTCCAGATGAAAGCCGTGGGCGAGACCATGGCCCTGGGCCGCAACTTTCGCGAGGCCCTTCAAAAAGCCCTGCGGGGTCTGGAAATAGGGACGGAAGGCTTCACCGAGCGCCCGGCCCGGCCCGGGGAAAAACCGCCCCCCCTGGACCAGCGCCTGCGCCAGGCCGGCCCCTATCGCATTTTCCACATCAAGGAAGCCCTGCGCAAAGGCTACAGCCGGGAACAACTGGGCGAACTGACGGCCATCGACCCCTGGTTCCTCCACCAGATGGCCCTGATTCATGAAGAGGAAAAAGAACTGCCCCTGGCCCTGGGGGCCCTCTTCAGCCCCCGGGCCCCCCAACCCGGCCCGGCCGAGGCCGGGCGCTGGCGGCATTTCAAGGCCCAGGGTTTTGCCGATAAACAGATCGCCGGCATCCTGCGCCGGGATCTGGCCGACGAGGCCATCGACGAGGAGGCCGTGCGCCGCCGGCGCCTCCTGGCCGGGGTCCGCCCCAATTTCCGGGCCGTGGACACCTGCGCCGGGGAGTTTGAGGCCCACACCCCCTATTTCTACTCCAGTTATCAGGGGCTGCCGGGCCAGAGCGAAGTTCCCGAATCAGCCGGCGGCCGGAAAAAAATAATGATTCTGGGCGGCGGCCCCAACCGGATCGGCCAGGGGGTGGAGTTCGACTACTGCTGCGTTCAGGCGGCCCTGGCCCTGCGCGAGGCCGGCTGGGAAACCATCATGGTCAATTCCAATCCCGAGACGGTCTCCACCGACTATGACCTGGCCGACCGCCTCTACTTCGAACCCCTGACCGTGGAAGATATCCTGGCCATCTGCGAGGAGGAAAAGCCCCACGGGCTCATAGTCCAGTGCGGCGGCCAGACTCCCCTGAACCTTTCCCGGGCTCTGAAGGCCGCCGGGGCGCCCGTCATCGGCACCCAGCCCGAGGATATTTTCCTGGCCGAGGATCGGGGAGAATTCAATAAACTGGTCGCCGGCCTGGGCATCAGGCAACCCGAAGGGCGGGCCGCAGCCAATGTGGAGGCCGCCTGCCGCACGGCCCAGGAATTGGGCTACCCGGTCATGGCCCGCCCGGATTTCGTTCTCGGCGGCCGGGCCATGCGCATCGTCTATGACGAGGAAGAATTGCGCCGCTATTGGGACGAGGCCCTCTCAGTCTCCTCCGACGGCCTGGTCTTCATCGACCGTTTCCTGGAAGACGCCGTGGAGATGGACGTCGACGCCCTCTGCGACGGGCGCGAGGTCCTGGTGGCCGGCATCATGGAACATGTCGAGCAGGCCGGCATCCATTCCGGAGACTCGGCCTGTTCCATATTTCACCACAACCTGACCGGCCGCCAGATCGAACGCATTCGAAAGCAGACCCGCGACCTGGCCCTGGCCCTGAACACCAAAGGCCTGATCAACGTCCAGTACGCGGTGCAGAATGACGAGGTCTATCTTTTGGAAGCCAATCCCCGGGCCTCGCGCACCGTGCCTTTCGTGGCCAAGGCCACCGGCTGGCCCCTGGCCCGCCTGGCCGCCCTGGTCATGGCCGGCACGCCCCTGAGCCAACTGCCCCCGCCGCCCCGGCCCCGCCGCCTCTACAACGCGGTCAAAGAGGTGGTGCTGCCTTTCGACCGCTTCCCCGGAACCAGCATCAGCCTGGGGGCCGAGATGCGTTCCACGGGCGAGGTCATGGGCCTGGCCGAGAGTTACGGCCAGGCCTTCATCAAGTCCCAACTGGCCTCCGGGCCGACCCTGCCGCGCTCCGGGGGCGTGCTGCTCTCGATCTGCGACCATGACAAGGCCCGCCTGCCGGCCCCGGCCCGGATCCTGGCCGAGCTGGGTTACCGGCTATACGGCACGGCCGGCACCTGCCGCCACCTGCGCCAGGCCGGTCTGGACTGTCAGCTGGTCAACAAGATGGGCCACCCCCGGCCCAACCTGATCGACTGCATTTTTGACGGGCACATCCAACTGGCGGTCAACACCATAGCCGGGCAGGGCTCGGCCCGGGACGGCCAGGTCATTCGCAGCGAGACCCTGAAGCGCCGCATCCCCCTGATCACCACCATGAGCGCCCTGGAGGCCCTGGCCGAGGGCCTGAAAGAGTGGGACAAGAGTTTTCAGGTGGCCGCCCTCCAGGATTTTTATCAACTGTGAGCCTCCAAGGCTTTTGTCCCGGCTGAATTATTGTGCTAATATCTTACACGGCTATGGCGAATCACTATTCTGGAGCAGTCCCATGAAAGTGCCCATTCTGAAAATCCCCTTTGACGAGGACGACGCCGACTTCATCAGCGGAGAACTCAGGCGGATGCTGCTCGACGGCCGCCTGACCATGGACGGCCGCTGCCGGGAATTTGAGGAGGCTTTCGCCAGGTTCTGCGGCGCGCCCCTGGCCCTGGGCTGCGCCAGCGGCACGGCGGCCCTGGAAATGATCTGCCGGGCCATCAAGGTGGCCGGCGGCTCGGTAGCCGTGCCGGCCAACACCTTCATGGCCACCGCCCTGGCCCCCCTGGCCGCCGGGGGCCGAATCATCCTGGTGGACGTCGACCCGATATATTTCCAGATGGACCCGGAAGATCTGGCCCGCAAGATGCGGGCCGACACCCGGGCCGTGATTCTGGTGCATCTGGGCGGCTTTATCAGCCCGGCCTGGCGGCGGATCAAGGCCATTGCCGAAAACAACGGGGCCTGTCTGATCGAAGACGCGGCCCACGCCCACGGGGCCGAGTTCAAAGCCCAGCGGGCCGGCAGCCTGGGCACGGCCGGGGCCTTTTCCTTTTATCCCACCAAGGTGCTGACCTGCGCCGAAGGCGGCATGATCACCACCGCCGACTCCGAACTCCATGACAAACTGGCGGCCATGCGTCAGCACGGGCAGAGAAAGCCCGGCTCCAACCTCCACCATGAATTCGGCCTCAATTACCGGCTCTCCGAGATCCACGCCCTCCTGGGTCTGGCCATGATGAAAAAAGCCGGCTGGATCCTGGCCCGCCGCCGCCGGGCGGCCGGGATTTATGACCGCCTTCTGGCCGACAGCCACCTGACCGTGGTCATCCCGCCGCCAGGCCAGAGCCCGGCCTATTACAAATACATGGCCCTTTTGCCCGAAGGCCTCAACCGGGATCGCTTCAAACGCCTGATGAAAGAGGAACACCAGATCAGCCTGACCGGCGAGGTCTACAGCCGCCCCCTTCACTGGCAGCCCTTCTGGGCCGAACACCCCGAAGGCCTGGCCGCCCCCTCAGGACCGCTGCCGGTCAGCGAAATGGTGGCCGAACGCCAGATCTGCCTGCCCATCTATCCGGATATAAGCGACGAGGCCCTGGAATACGTGGCTGAAAAGATCTTGAGCACCCTGAAAAGGGAACTGGCCTGAAAGTCCGGCCGAATTAAAGCGTTTTTGCGGCCGGGGCCGGCCGCACCGGGCAGCCGCGTTCAGCCAGGTAGCGTTTGAGCTCAGGGATGGAATATTCGTTGAAGTGGACGATGGAGGCCACTAGAGCGGCCGAAGCCCGGCCTTCTGTCAGGGCTTCATGGATATGCCGGGGTTCTCCGGCCCCGCCGGAGGCTATGACCGGGATGGAGACGGCCTCGGCGATCATTCTGGTGAGGGTCAGTTCATAGCCGTCTTTGGTGCCGTCGGTGTCGATGGCGTTGAGGCAGATTTCCCCGGCCCCCAGTTTCTCGGCTTTTTGGGCCCAGGCCAGGGCGTCGAGGCCGGTGGGGGTGCGGCCGCCGCGCACCACGATTTCATAGCCTGAGGGCCGGTCCGGGCTGACCGGCGCCCGGCGGGCGTCCATGCCCAGCACAATGGCCTGGGAGCCGAAAGCGGCCGCGCCTTCGCTGATCAGTTCCGGCCGTTTGACGGCCGCCGAATTCAGGGAGACCTTCTCGGCCCCGGCCAGCAGCACGGCCCGCATCTGGGCCACGGAATCAATGCCGCCCCCCACGCTGAAGGGGATGAAGATGCTCTCGGCCACCCGCTCGACCACGTCCAGAAAAACGTTGCGCCCTTCGGCCGAAGCGGTGATGTCGTAGAAGACGATTTCGTCGGCCCCTTCCTCATAGTAACGCCGGGCCACGGCCACCGGGTCGCCCAGGTCGATGTTGCCCTGGAATTTGACGCCCTTGGTCAGCTGTCCGTCCCGAACGTCCAGGCAGGGTATGATGCGCTTGGATAGCATTATTCGGACCCCCGGCAGTAACGGTAAAAGTTGCTCAGAATCCTCAGGCCCGGCTCGCCGCTCTTTTCCGGGTGAAACTGCACGGCCCACAGGCCGTCGCGGCCGAAGACCGAGGCGAAGCTCAGGCCGTAGTCGGTCCGCCCCAGAACATAGGCGGGGTCCGGCCGGGGGTAGTAACTGTGGACGAAATAAAATTGCCGCTCTCCGCCCAGGCCGTCGAAGAGCGGGCTGTCCCGGACCGGGCGAATCCGGTTCCAGCCCATGTGGGGGATGCGGATGGGGCGGCCGTCCTCTTCGCGCATCGTCGGGTCGAAGCGCAGGTTGTGACCCGGGATGAGGCCCAGGGTTTTGACGCCCCCGTCCTCCTGGCTGTCTTCCAGCATGATCTGGCAGCCCAGGCAGATGCCCAGAAAGGGGCGGCTCCGGGCCAGTTCGCGCACCGCCTTGTCCAGCCCGGTGCGGGTCAGCAGAGCCATGGCCTGACCGGCGGCCCCCACCCCGGGGAAGACCAGGCCGTCGGCGGCCGCCAGACGGGCCGGGTCGGCGCTGATTTCGGTTTCGATGCCCAGATGGGCGAAAGCCCTCTGGACGCTGGTCTGGTTTCCGGCCTGGTAGTCGATGATGGCGATCATGGGCGATTTCTTCTCTACAGATTGATTTCTACGATAAACTGATATAATATCCTCAGGATTAGATTACGTCAACCACCCAAAATTCGGATTCAGATGTCAGATTTAAAGGTCTCCAACGAAGTCAAGGAGCTCCGGCTCCTGTTTGAAATAAGTCGGCTCTTCGACGGCCTGGGCGAAGTGCAGCCCAAGCTGGACCAGGCCCTGGCCCTGATGGCCCGCTACACCGGCATGGTCCGGGGCACGGTGGGCCTGGTGGACCCCGACGGGCAGGGCATCAGCCTGGCCGCGGCCGTGGGCCTTTCGCCCGAAGAGCTGAACCGGGGGCATTACCGTCTGGGGGAGGGCGTCACCGGCCGGGTCATTGAAACCGGGCAGCCCATGGTGGCCCCCAATATCACCCGGGAACCCCTCTTTTTAAACCGCACCGGCGCCCGGGACCTGGACAAGGAACAGATTTCTTTTTTCTGCGTGCCCGTCAAGATCGGCCCGGAAACCATCGGGGCCCTGTCGGCCGATCGGCTCTTCGCCGACTCGGTGCCCCTGGACGAAGACCTGCGCCTTTTGAGCATCCTGGCTTCGCTCATCGCCCAGGCCGCCAAGTTGCGGCGGGACCTGGCCGCCGAGCGGGAGAGCATCCTGGCCGAAAACCGCCGCCTGAAAGAAGCCCTGGAGGCCGGCCCGAAAACCCCGATCATGATCGGAGCCTCGGGGGGCCTCAGGGAAGTCTATTCCCTCATCGCCCAGGTGGCCCCCACCAATCTGGCCGTGCTGATCTGCGGCGAAAGCGGCACCGGCAAGGAACTGGCCGCCGAAACCATCCATCTCAGCAGCCGCCGGGCCGGCCGGCCCTTTGTCACCGTCAACTGCGCGGCCCTGCCTGAAAATCTGGTGGAAAGCGAGCTCTTCGGCCACGAACGGGGGGCCTTCACCGGGGCCACCCAGCGCCATAAGGGCCGCTTTGAGGCCGCCGACGGCGGCACCCTCTTTCTGGACGAGGTGGGGGAGCTGCCGCTCCCGGCCCAGGTCAAGCTTTTGCGGGTTCTGCAGGAAAAGGAATTCGAAAGGGTCGGTGGTGCCCAGACCCTGCGCGTGGATGTGCGCCTGGTGGCCGCCACCAACCGGGATCTGGAGCAGATGGTGGCCGAAGGCCGCTTTCGCGAGGATCTCTTCTATCGCCTCAATGTCTTTGCCCTGACCATGCCGCCTCTTCGGGAGCGCCTGGAGGACCTGCCGGCCCTGGCCGAGCATTTTCTGAGCTACTGGGGGCAGGAAATAGACAAGCGCATGATCGGCCTGAGCCCGGAGGCCCTGGCCGCCCTCCGGGCCTGGTCCTGGCCGGGCAATGTGCGCGAATTTTCCAATGTCCTGGCCCGGGCGGTCATTCTGTCCGAAGACGGGCTGGTGCACTGCCGACATCTGCCCATGGGCGACCAGGGCGGGGTCGAGGGCGACTGCCGGCCGGCCACCCTGCCGGAAGCCCTGGACGAACTGGAAAGCCGAATGATCCGGGACGCCCTGACCCGGCAGCAGGGCAACATGAGCCGGGCGGCGGCCTCCCTGGGCATCAGCGAACGGGTCATGGGGCTGCGAATGAAGAAATTCGGCCTGGACTTCAAAAGATTCCGGGCCGCCGGGCGCAAATAGGGCTTGGCCGCCGGACCGGCTGGAGATCGCCCTGGTATTGCCCAAGGCCATACAGAACTGTTTCAGGCGGTGTGGAGATCAGGGAAATCAAGCCGGGAATGGTGAAAGGCGGTTCAGGATTCCGGCGGGCGGCGGGAACTTGAAAAAATATTCCGGCCGGGGCCTGGGGGGCCGCTCTCAGCCCCGGCTCTGGTAATATCTGGCGAAATCTTTATCCTGAACCATGATGTGTTCCTTGAGCCAGCCCACAACCACTTTGTTGATTTCCATGGCTATGGCCAGGCTCTGCTTTGATTCCTCGTATTTCTTCTTCAGGTTTTTGAAAGTGGTGATGAACTGCCGATGCATTTCTTTATGAGTCGCGGCCTTCGGGTATTTAACGGCGGCATGCATGACTTCCTCGTCGTTGAAATGCTTGAATACGTATCGGCCTAAAAAATCCAAAGTGTCCGGAATCCGGTCTTTCTGGCTGGCATCCATCAGAATGTCCGCCTGACGGAACAGAGCCTGATGCTGCTGGTCGATTTTGGGAATGCCGGTTTCCAGGGCGGCGGTCCAGAGCATGGCGACCTCCTTGGGTCATATTTTTCTAAAATCGCAAAAATTATGGCATAAAGCCGCCTTTAAAGCAAGCTAAATTTATTTTTTTTAGTTA
>JAISFR010000084.1 GCA_031263565.1 Candidatus Adiutrix sp.
GGAAGGGCTCGTCCACTTCGTCAACGGGCGGCAGCTCGACCGCCTCTTCAGCCGTCATCAAAGCCTCGGGTTCCGGCGGCGGCCCAAGGGGGGCGGTTTCGGGCTCGCCCCCGGCCGGCTGGGCTTCCGCCGCCACCGGCGGCTCGTTCATCACCAGGTTCAACTCCATGACCGGCGGTTGATCGGCCAGCTCAAAATAGAAGCCATCGGCCGCGCCTTGGTCCAGATTCTGCCAGATGACGAAGCCCACCAGATGAATCCAGGCCGAGATCAGCAGGCACAGAAGGATCACCCCCAGGCTGCGGCCCAGGTCCCCCGGCTGAGGCTCATCTGAAATCAGTATGTATCGCAGGCTGGACATTACTTTTTAACCCAGTATTCGTCTTTTTTTTCAAACCACCAGCGGGTGGGGTCGCCGCCCGCGATTTCTTCGAAAAGCCGTTGGCCCTCTTCGGTTTTCAGGCGTTTTCGGGCGTAGAAAAGCCAGTCGGCGGCCTGCCCGCTGCCCAAGGTTTCCAGACGCCTGAGTTCCAGAATCATATCCAACTGGTCGGCATCGGCGGCCAGTTTGGCCTCCAGGCTCTGACCGGCGCGCCATTCGGCCCAGTCTTCCAGAAGTTCCGGGCCGAAGGGCAGACCTTCGGCCGCGTCGCGCATGGCCCGGTCCTCATCCATAGTCGCGTAGCGCTTGTTCATATAGTTGAGGTCCCCGGTGCGGGCTTCGGCCAGATCGTGGAAGAGGGCCAGCTTTAAAGTGCGGCTCAGGTCGGCCCGGCCGTTCATCCGGGCCAGGGTAAAGGCCAGGACGCAGACCCCGAAACTGTGCTCGGCCACATTTTCCCGGCCGTGCCCCAGAAAGGCGTAGCCGGTGCGGGGGGTGCGCTTGAGCATCATGGCCTCAAAGAGAAAATCAACCAGGCGGGGCAGCGCGGGGTCGCTCATTTCTTGCTCCCGTTTTTCTTTTTCTTCGGGCCGTTAAAGCGGGTCAGCTCCCGGGTCAGGAAACGGCCGGTGTGGGAAGCCTGGTTGCGGCAGATCTCCTCCGGGGTGCCGGTGGCAATGATCCGCCCGCCGCCATCGCCGCCTTCCGGCCCCAGGTCGATGACGTAGTCGGCGTTTTTGATGACGTCGAGGTTGTGCTCTATGACGATGACCGTGTTGCCCTGATCCACCAGGCGCTTGAGAACTTCCAGGAGGCGGCGGATGTCTTCGAAATGAAGGCCGGTGGTCGGCTCGTCCAGAATGTAGACCGTACGGCCGGTGGCTCGGCGGCTGAGTTCCTTGGAAAGCTTGATGCGTTGGGCTTCGCCGCCGGAAAGGGTGGTGGCCGGCTGCCCCAGGCGAATGTAACCTAAACCCACTTCCGCCAGGGTGGCCAGTTTTTCCTGAATGGCCGGCACGTTCTCGAAGAATTTGACGGCCGAACTGACGGTCATGTCCAGAACGTCGGCAATGGAAGCCCCGGCGTATTTGACTTCCAGGGTGTCGCGGTTGTAGCGCTGGCCCTGGCAGACTTCGCACCTGACGTAGACGTCGGGCAGAAAGTGCATCTCGATTTTAATGATGCCGTCGCCCTGGCAGCTTTCGCAACGGCCGCCCTTGACGTTGAAGGAAAATCGGCCGGGCTGGTAGCCCCGGGCCCGGGATTCCGGAAGCCGTGAAAAAAGATCGCGGATGGGGGTGAAGATGCCCGTATAAGTGGCCGGGTTGGAGCGCGGGGTGCGGCCGATGGGGCTCTGGTCGATGTCGATAACCTTGTCCACCAGTTCCAGTCCCTGAATGTCGTCCACTTCGGCGCTTTTCTGCCGGGTGCGGTAGAGCTTTTGCGACAGGGCCTTGTAGAGGGTCTCCAGCACCAGGGTGGATTTGCCGCTGCCGGAAACCCCGGTCACGCAGGTGAAGAGACCTACCGGAAATTCCACATCGATATTTTTAAGGTTGTGCCCCCGGGCTCCTTTGACCACAATGGCCCCGTGGTCAAAAGTCCTTCGGCTGGCCGGGGTCTCGATGACCCGGCGGCCGGAAAGATATTGCCCGGTCAGGGATTTTTCGTCCTTCAGAAGTTCTTTGGGGGTTCCGGCGAAAATCAGTTCCCCGCCGTGGACCCCGGCCCCCGGGCCCAGATCCAGAACGTAATCGGACTCGACTATGGTGTCGGCGTCGTGCTCCACCACCAGCACGGTGTTGCCCAGGTCCCGCATCTTCTTGAGGGTGGCCAGCAGTTTTTCGTTATCGCGCTGGTGAAGGCCGATGGAAGGTTCGTCCAGAATATACATGACCCCCACCAGACGGGAGCCTATCTGAGTGGCCAGGCGGATGCGCTGGCTTTCGCCGCCGGAAAGGGTGGCCGAGGCCCGGCTGAGGTTCAGGTAGCCCAGGCCGACATCGTTCAGGAAAGTCAGGCGCTCCTTCATTTCCTTGATGATCCGGTGGGCTATTTCGGCTTCTTTGGGCGGCAGTTCCAGGCTGTTGAAAAATTCCAGGGCGCTTTTGACCGGCAGATCCGAAATCTGGCGGATGGAATGGCCGGCCACCTGCACGGCCAGGGCTTCGGGCCGCAGGCGGCCGCCCTGGCAGGCCGGGCAGGGACGGTGGCTCATGTACTGTTCCAGTTCATCGCGGATGCCCTGGGAATCGGTCTCCCGAAAACGGCGCTCCAGACTGGGGATGACCCCTTCGAAGCCCCGTTTGTAGAAGTGCTTACGGTCGTCTTTTTCAAAATAAAATTCGATCTGCTCCCGGCCGCTGCCGTAAAGGACGATTTTGCGGATTTTTTCCGGCAGATTTTCAAAGGGAGCGAAATAGTCGAATTTATAGTGGCCGGCCAGAGTCTGGAGCTGGGAGTGGTAATAGCCGCCGCCGCTTTTGGACCAGGGGGCCACCGCGCCTTCGCGCAGCGACAGTTCCGGATTGGGCACCACCAGTTCGGGGTCGAAGAAGACATTGGCCCCCAGGCCGTCGCATTGGGGGCAGGCGCCCTGGGGAGCGTTGAAGGAAAAGAGCTGCGGGCTCAACTCGGGGAACGACAGGCCGCAGTAATCGCAGGCGAAGCGTTCGGAAAAGAAGAGTTCTTCTTTCTGACCGGGCAGTTCCACGATCATGGTGCCTTCCGAGGTTTTCAGGGCCAGCTCCACTGAATCGGTCAGGCGCTTGAGAATGCTGTCCTTGACCACCAGGCGGTCCACCACCACCTCGATGTCATGCTTTTTCTTCTTGTCGAGAGCGATTTCCTCGCTGAGGTCGTGAATAAGCCCGCCCACGCGCACCCGGACGAAACCGCTTTTGCGCAGCTTGTCAAAGAGCTTGGCATGCTCGCCCTTGCGGGCGCCGATGACCGGGGCCAGAAGAATCATCCTGCTGCCGGCCGGCAGGGCCATCAGGCGGTCGACTATTTCCACCACGGTCTGGGCCTTGATGGGCCGGCCGCATTTATGGCAGAATGGTTCGCCCGCCCGGGCGAAAAGAAGGCGCAGGTAGTCGTGAATTTCAGTGACCGTGCCCACGGTGGAGCGGGGGTTTTTGCTGGTGGTCTTCTGTTCGATGGAAATGGCCGGCGAGAGGCCCTCGATGAGGTCCACATCGGGCTTGTCCATCTGCTCCAGAAACTGACGGGCGTAGGCCGACAGGGATTCGACGTAGCGCCGCTGCCCCTCGGCATAGAGGGTGTCGAAGGCCAGGGAGGATTTGCCGGAGCCGGAGAGCCCGGTGATGACGGTCAGCGCGTCGCGGGGACTGTCCAGGTCCAGGTTCTTAAGATTGTGGACCCGGGCGCCCCGGACGATGATACGGTTCGAGTTCAAAATACGAATACCTTAAATACATGCGGGAATAATCAGTCGGCCACAGATTGGTTGATGGCGATGTAATGACTGCTGGGCCCCAGATGGAAATCGGCCAGACAGATCAGGGCCATGGCTTCGGCCACCGGGGCCAGACGAGGGGCCAGGCAGGGGTCGTGCCGGCCGTGGGATTCGATGGTGGTGGGCTGGCCGCCCACGGTCACACTGCGCTGCTCTTTGGAAATGGAGGGCGTGGGCCGGATATAAAGGCGGGCGATGATCGGGAGACCTGTGGACAAGCCGCCCATGACCCCGCCGTGGCGGTTGCTCAACGGACCTTCAGGCCCCAGCGGGTCATTGGCCGCCGAACCCCGCAGGCCGGCCAGGGCCAGACCTTCGCCGAATTCCACAGCCCGCACCGCGCCAATGGAAAAAAAGGCCAGGCCCAGGCTGGCGTTGATTTTGTCGAAAACCGGTTCTCCCCAGCCGGCCGGCACCCCGGTCAGGCTGACTTCCACCACCGAGCCAACCGAATCACCTTCACTCATGGCCGCTTCCACTTCCTGGTGAGCCTCGCGGGCCAGATGACGGTCGGCAAAACGAAGAGGGTCCAGTTCGGCGAATTCGGGGTCAATGTTCTCCGCCCGGATACCGCCCACCGCCACGGTATAGGCTTCGGCCTTGATGCCCAAAGGGGACAGGATGGCCCGGGCCACCGCGCCGGCGGCCACCCGGGCCACGGTTTCCCGGCCGCTGGAGCGCCCGCCGCCAGGCTGGGGTTTCAGGCCGTATTTCTGGTAATAAACCCAGTCGGCGTGCCCCGGCCTGAATTTGTGGTCGTTGTCCGTGGGGCGACGATCCTGGTCCTGGTTGCGGATGAGCATGGCCAGGGGGGCGCCGTTAGTCCGGCTGTCGCGGGTCAGCCCGCTTAGAATTTCAGCCTGGTCCGGCTCCTGGCGAGGGCTGCTGAAGATGGAACGCCCCGGGCGGCGGCGGTCGAGGTCTTTTTGTATATCGGCCAAAGACAGCTTGAGCCCGGCCGGCAGACCGTCGACGACCACCCCCAGCCCCGGGCCGTGGGATTCGCCGAAAGTCATGATCCGGAAATTATGTCCAAAAATATTCGACATTTGACAATACCTAAAAAGAGACGCCGCTTGACGCGCCCCGCTAGATAATAAACAGTCGCCCCGGCCCGGTCAAGGGGGAACGGATTTCAGGCCCCCGAACTGAGGCGCGAAAGATCGTCCTTGAACGCGGGGTAGGAAACGGCTATGGAGTCGTCGCCCAGAATCGGCAGAGTCGAGCAGGAAGCCGCCGTTCTGGCCAGATGCAGCATCATGGCCAGGCGATGATCGCCGCCGGAGTCCAGCGATTCCGGTAAAATGACTTTGGTGGGGCCTTCCACGAAGAGATCGTCGTCTTCCACGCGGACCCGGGCGCCCATAGCCCCCAACTGATGCTTGATGGCCGTCAGCCGGTCGGTCTCCTTCAGGCGCAGTTCCCGCACCTGGCGGAAGACGGTAAGCCCGTCGGCGGCGGCGGCGGCCAGAGCCAGCATGGGAATTTCATCAATCAGCGAAGGCACTTCCTCCCGGGTCACTTCCGTGGCCGTCAGTTCTCCGGCATACTCCACCGTGATATGGCCGTTGGGTTCCGGCAGTTCCTGTTCCAGGGCAATGGCGATGGAAGCCCCCATGCGGTCCAGCACCTTGAGAAAGCCGATGCGGCCGCTCGACAGGAGAATGTTTCGGGCCGTGATCCGGCTGTCGGGAATGATGGCCGCCCCGATCAGGAAAAAGGCCGCCGCCGAGGGGTCGCCCGGGACCTCAATGCTTTCCGGCAGCGTCAGGCGGCCGGGAAAGACTTCAATCTGAGGCCCGTTGATGATCACTTTGCCGCCGAAGAGATTGATCAGCCGTTCGGTGTGGTCGCGGGTGGGGACGGGCTCGATGACCCGCGAGGAGCTCGAGGCGGAAAGAGAGGCCAGCAGCACCGCGCCCTTGAGTTGGGCGCTGCCTTCGTTGTTGAGGTATTCAATGCCGTGAAGGCCGCCGCCGACGATACGCACCGGGGCCCGCCCGCTGTTGGTCTCCACCCTGGCCCCCATCTGCCTTAAGGGGTCGGCCAGGCGCTCCATGGGGCGGCGGCGGAGCTGCACATCGCCGTCCAGCAGATAATGGCCGGGAAGGCCGGCCAGCAGCCCGCCGGCCAGGCGCAGGGTGGTGCCGGAGTTGCCGCAGTCCAGCTCCAGGACCTTTTCCGGGTCAAGATTCAGACGCCCCCCCAGACCTTTGAGAGTCCATTGGCCGCCGGCGCCCCGGGCCTCGCCGCCCAGGGACTGGAAGACGGCCAGGCTGTTTTTGACGTCGCCGCAGTCGGACAGCCCCTTGACGGCTATTTCGCCCTCGGCCAGAATGGGCAATAGCGCCAGACGATGGCTGACCGACTTGTCTCCGGGAGGGGTGAATTCACCGCGAAGGGCCATGCCGCTCTCCTTGTTTATTCCGGGTGGTTCCGGGCCAGATCAGCGAGCCGACTAGGCCGGCTATCAGGAGGCCCATCACCACCGCCAGACTGTGGAGGGGATCAATATGGAATCCGGTGAGAACCTGAACCAGCATCTTCAGGCCGATGAAGGCCAGAATGGCGATGACCGCCTTTTCCAGGTGCCTCAGATAACGCTTGGCCGCGGCCAGGAGAAAATACATGGATCGCAAGCCCAGGATGGCGAAAATATTGGAGGTGTAAACCAGAAAGGGCTCTTGGGTGATGGCGATGATGGCCGGCACACTGTCAAAGGCGAACATGACGTCGGCCATTTCCACAGTCGCCAGGCAGAGAAAGAGGGGGGTCATGAACCAGCGGCCGTCGATCTTGGCGAAGAAATCGTGGCCGTGGAGAACATTGCTGACCGGCATGAAGCGCCGGGCCGTGCCCACCGCCCAATGATGGGTGTAATCGACGGTTTCGTGTTCGGGCTTGCGGCTTTCCTGCCACATCTTCCAGGCCGACCACAAAACGAAAAGGCCGAAGGCGGTCATGGCCCATTGACCGAACATGGCCAGAAGCGAGGCGCCGGCGGCCACGAATATCAGGCGCAGGATCAGAGCGCCGATGATGCCGTAATAAAGCACCCGGTGCTGGTATTCATCCCTGACGGCAAAGGATGAAAAGATGGCCATAAAAACAAAAAGATTGTCGACCGATAAACTTTTTTCCAAGAGATATCCGGCCAGGTAGAGATAGCTCTGATCCCGGCCGTGGGTCAGCCCCACATAGAGGGCGAAGCCCAGGCCCAGGCTGACCCAGACCACCGACCAAATGGCCGCGTTTTTCATGGAGATGGCCCGGTCCTGCTTGTGGGCGAAAAGATCCACCAATAAAGCGGCCGCAACTATGACGCAGAAAATTGTCAGTTCGACCCAGGAATATTCACCGAGCATCGGCGCTCCTAAAAGAACAGCTAATGAGGCCCTGATGGAGGACTGTTGGTGAGAATATCACAATGCGGGAATAAAAACAAATTGCTGCCCTGGTGAGAGCGATTCTCAAAGTAGCTTTCCATCTTCAAGTGCTCTGGTCGTAGCCGGGCAAAAAGGGCAATTTTTGCCCGGCAGGGGACGGATTGGCCGACCTGACCGGCCGCTCCGCTCCGTCGCCCGCTCCGGGGCACCGGCTATTTTTATAATCGGGCGTACCTTGAGAATCGCTGAAGCTTCTACCCGGCTATTGATTTTACCGTAACCCGAATATATAATAAGCCTTTATTTCGCGGGCCGGACCACGCCGATATCTGGCGGGCCGGCCCCGTAAAATTATAAAGGAGTCGCCCCATGACCAAGAAGATTCGCGTTCTGACCGGCATTCAACCCTCGGGCAAACTGCACATCGGCAATTATTTCGGCGCCATGAAGCCCATGATCGAGTGGCAGGAAAAGAGCGATCTCTTCTGTTTCTTCGCCAACCTCCACGCCCTGACTTCCATTTCCGACGGACCTCTCCTGGCCGACAACACCCTCGACGGCATCACCGATTTTCTGGCCCTGGGCCTGGATCCCGACAAATGCACTTTCTGGGTGCAGAGCGACGTCAGCCAGCATACCGAACTGACCTGGATCCTGTCTAACGTAACCTCCATGGGCCTTTTGGAGCGCTGCCACGCCTTTAAAGAAAAACAGGCCCGGGGCCTGACCCCCAACCACGGCCTTTTCGCCTACCCGGTGCTGATGGCCGCCGACATCATCCTCTACCAGGCCAATCTGGTGCCCGTGGGCCAGGATCAGAAACAGCATCTGGAAGTTACCCGCGACATCGCCGGCAGTTTCAACCACACTTTCGGCCAGACTTTCGTGCTGCCCGATCCGGGCATAGACGAGAACCTGGCCACCATCCCGGGCCTTGACGGGCAGAAGATGAGCAAGAGCTACAACAACGCCATAGATATTTTCGTGGAAAAGGACGAGCTGAAGAAAAAGGTCATGAGCATCGTCACCGACACCCGGGGCGTCAATGAAATCAAAGACCCCGACAACTGCAGCCTTTACGCCCTCTATCGCCTCTTTGCCGCGCCCGACCAACTGGCCGAGATGCGGGACCGCTATCTCAAGCCGGGGCTCAAATATGTGGACGCCAAAAAGGAATTGATTGAGCTCATCTGGAATTACTTTGCCCCTCACCGCGAAAAGCGGGCCGAACTGGTCAAGCGGCCGGACACCATTCATGACATCATGAAGGCCGGGGCCGAAAAAGCCGGGCAGGTGGCCGAGATCACCATGACCGACGTGCGCCGGAAGGTCGGCCTCATTTATTGATGGGAATCCATAAAAAAACGCCAGCCATATCACCCGGTGGCCGACGTTTTTTGGCGGCCGCTCTGTTTTTCAGTTCCGGGGTATGGTCAGCGTCTCCCGGGAAATGGTCCGGGGCCCTTCGGCTTCACCCCAGTCTTCTATTTCTTTGGCGCAGACTTTCTCCACCACGGCGTTGCGGCCTTCAACGGCTTTGAGCCGGTAATTGCACAGTTCGCTGCCTTTGGCCAGAGCCGAGGAGTTCCAGGGCCTGAGGGCGTGAATCACCACGTCAAAAGGCTCGCAGGGGTCGGCCGGACAGGGCCTGGAGACCGGGGCCTCGCTGATGTCGGTGACCGCCACGGTATTGTCGTCAACCCAGATCAAATCCTGGCCGTCTTCACCGGACAGATAGGAAATGAAAGGCTCTTCCACCGCCGGATTGACCGGCTCCATACCGGGGTAGTTCAGAAAGGTCCAGACCCTGACCAGCCAGGTGCCGTTATCCAGGGCTATGACCTTCCCGTTGGGCGACAGGGAGGCGGCGGCGCACATTTCCGGGTCAAAATCCTCCCGGCCGGCGTAATGGGCTTTCAGGGCGCCGCTTTCATCAAAAAAGAAAAGCCCCGGCCCTTTTTTCACGGCCTGAAGTATTTCCGGATCATTAATGGAGACGAAAAGCAGTTCGGAGTTGCGAACCTTGACCGCCGCGCCGTTTTCAGGCTCCACGGAATGAAGTGCGCCGCCGGCTTTGTATTCCAGGCGGCCGTTCTTCAGGCTGAGCTGGGCCAGAGCCAGGGAGGGGCAGAGCAGCAGCAGAATGAAGGCCGCCGGGAGCAGGGTGCTTTTTATCATTATGGATTCTCCATTGGCGAGACGGCCCGGGACGAGACCGGCTGGAACTGATATGGCGATGATGGAACCAATGAAGTAAGCATACGTTAAACATCCCAAAAATGCAATCTAAAAACAGTTACTTAAGCGCCTTGACATTTTTAGGGCTCCATATATAATGATAAAATTCTAAATCAGACCAGACAGTCTGCGGAGGGATGGCCGAGTGGTTTAAGGCGGCGGTCTTGAAAACCGTTGAACGAAAGTTCCGTGGGTTCGAATCCTACTCCCTCCGCCAAACAGTTAATTCGCGAGCTAAAATTATTTCAGTAATTAGGCGGCAATGCCAACAATTGCCAGATTGCCTCATACCATTTCGTTTTATTTACTGCAATTCTTCCCACTCGCCAGTATAAACAGCAAAAGAGAAATAAAAAGGGAATGGGTTGAATTCCAACTTGCTCATGCATCTGCGTCGGTTTTGGGTAAAGTCAGTGCGGCCTACCAACAAGGCGACTACAAAGAGGATAGATTTCCCGTGATGCAATGGTGGGCTGATGCGGTGGACGCGATGGAAAGAGGCGTAGACTTGCCGAAAGTAAAGCCGTATTTTGAATGACCAGCAAAGAAAAAAACGACTTGTATTTCTATGAAAAAAAGATTATCTTAAAAAAAGGCCGGGAGTGGTTGCACACCCCCGGCCCTGGCGGGGCAAGTCCCCCTGTATCATTGCTGAGACAGAAGTTAAGCCCCTATGGGAATGGCAAGTTCCCATAGGGGCGATTTCGTTTACCGCCGATCAATCCAGCGGGCCACGAGAACCACCAGGACGCCGGCCACCATGGCGGCCAGGACATCCACAAGGAACTGTGCCATAGGCATCCCCCTTTCCGGGGGACCGCCCCACAGCTACAATACACGGTCGGCCAGGACTTTGCAAACGTTATCTCATAATTTTGAGTTGTCGTCAGCGGGGCCGGTGTTTTTTTTCGTCGCCGGCGGCTTGTTTTCGGACTTTTTCGCCGGGG
>JAISFR010000090.1 GCA_031263565.1 Candidatus Adiutrix sp.
GACGAAGAGCCGCTTCTGGATTCCGAACTCATTGAGGCCGGGGTGGTCGAGAGGGCCAGGGCCCTGGTGGAAAAAAATCCCGAGATCGGCCCGATCCTCCTGGAATGCTCCTGCCTGCCGCCCTATGCCCACGCCGTTCAGGCGGCCACCGGGCGGCCGGTCTTCGACTTCATCACCATGATCAATTATTTTGTGGGCAGCCAGTTCCGCAAAGCCTTCGGCGGCTTCTACTGAGAACGGCCCCGATTGTCGCCGGCCGATGGGAAGCTCATGATGCCTCCGTAAAAATCATTTTTTGCTGAAAACCTCGCGGATTTTCTGTAACTTGGATAACGCCAGGTTCAAGGTGTCTTCGCTTTTGGCGAAATGCAGACGGATTAAGTGCTTGACGGGTTCCCGGAAAAAACTTGAGCCCGGCACCGCTCCCACGCCTACTCTCTTAGCTAAATGCTCGCAAAATTCCAAGTCGCTGGCATAGCCGAACTCGGATATATCCACAAGAACATAATACGCGCCCTGAGGTTCCGTAAACGGCAGGCCGATTGTTTTCAGCCCGCCGAGAAACAAATCACGCTTTTTCGTGTAGATTTCGAGCAGGCCGTCATAGTAGCTTTGCGGAAAATTCAGGCCGACCACCGCCGCTTCCTGCAACGGCGCGGCCGCGCCCACCGTCAGGAAGTCGTGGACTTTACGCGCCGTTTCGATAATTTCAGGCGCGGCGATTATATAGCCGAGCCGCCATCCGGTAATCGAGTAGGTTTTTGACAGCGACGAGCAGGAGAGCGTTCGCCCGCGCATGCCCGGCAGCGACGCGATATAGGTATGCTTATGCGGCGCATAGACTATATGCTCGTACACCTCGTCGGTGATGACATAGGCGTCGTACTTTATCGCCAGGTCCGCAATTTGCTTCAGTTCCTCGCCGGTAAACACCTTGCCGGCCGGGTTGGACGGATTGCACAGAATCAAAGCTTTCGCGCCGCCCTGGAAGGCTCTTTCAAGTTCGCCCGGGTCAAAGCTGAACAGAGGCGGGCGCAAGGGAATGTAAATCGGCTCCGCTCCGCTGAGGACAGCGTCCGCACCGTAGTTTTCGTAAAACGGCGAAAACAGCGCCACCCGGTCGCCGGGGTTGCAAACCGTAAGCATGGCGCACATCATGGCCTCGGTGCTGCCGCAGGTGACCACGATCTCGCGCTCAGGGTCAACCGGGAAGCCCATATATCGCGCCTGCTTTCTGGCCAGCGCCTCGCGGAAGTTCGCCGCGCCCCAAGTTATGCTGTATTGGTGAGGGAGGCCGGACACTTCCGCAAGTTTGTCCAGTATTTCTTTCGGCGGGTCAAAATCAGGGAAGCCCTGCGACAAATTAACCGCGCCGTATTGCTGGCTGACGCGGGTCATTCGCCGAATTACGCTGTCGGTAAAGCCAGCTGTACGCCGCGACAGTTCCCTCATATATTTTCCCCCTGTATTTTCGCGATGGTTTCGCGGCGTTCGTCAATCACGCGTTTGGCCTTGTGGCTGCTGCGTTCGAGAGTGCCGTTGGGCTGGACGTTGACTATGGCCGGCTTAACGCCGATTCGGGCCTTGAGCGCATTTATGACCAGGTCGCGGACTTCGGCGCCGGCTTTGCCGGACACATTCTCCACCGTCACCTCATATTTGCAGGTGAATTTCTCTTCAAAAATACGGATTGTATACTCATTGGAGATTTCCGGCAAGGCGCGGATGACATACTCGATATCGGACGGGTAGACATTCACGGCCGACACGATAAACATATCGTCCTTACGGCCGTCAACGTAGATTCGCCCGTGAGTGCGCCCGCATTGGCAGGGGCTGCGGTCAATTCGACCGATGTCGCCCGTGCGGAAGCGGATAATCGGGCGGGCTTTTTTGCGGAGCGTGGTAAAGACCAACTCGCCGCGTTCGCCGTTGGTCAGCAGTTCGTCGCTTTTCAAGTCAATTGTTTCAACGTAAATATGTTCTTCCGCGATATGCAGACCGTCGTGGCACTCGCACTGGGCGGCACAGGCCCCGAAAATATCTGACAGCCCGTAGAAATCGAACAGCTCCGCGCCCCAGATGTCAGTTATCGCCCTGCGGGTCGCGTCGATGCTGCCGCCCATCTCGCCCGCGACGAAAATCTTGTTGATCGACAGGTCCTTCTTCGGGTCAAGGCCGCTTTGCAAGGCCTTTTCACCGAGCGCGATAATGTATGACGGAGAGGCCCAAATCGCGGTCGGCTGGTATGTTTTCAGCACGAAAAGCAAGCGGTCGGACGGAACGGCCCCCACCCAGATGCACAGCGCGCCGGTCCTCTGCGCGCCGATGACATCGGGCCCGCCGACGTACAGCGCGAAGTTGAGCGCGTGGACATACCTGTCGTTCGGGCGGACGCCCGCCTGCCAGAACCAGCGCGCCTCGGTCTCCTGAAACTCGTCGAAATCCTGAGCGGTAAACGGCGAGAGCGTCGGCACCCCGGTGCTGCCGCTGGAGGTGCTGACGAACACCACCTCTTCTTCCGGCACGGCGGCCAGTTCGCCCAGAAACGAACCCACGCCCTGCGTGTCGCGCTGGGTCTTCTTGTCGATGAAGGGGAACTTCGCCAAATCGGCCAGCGACTTCACCTCGGACGGCTTCACCCCCGCCCGGTCCCACTCACGCCGGTAATAGGGGCTGCGCTGGTAAGCCCAAAGCAGTTCCTCTTGCAGACTTTTCAATTGCAAGGCTTTCAACCGTTCACCCGGCAGAGTCTCCAGTTCCTCGTTCCAAAATTTACCTCTGGCCATTTCTTGAATCCTCCTGATATTGACTTTGAATCCTGAATCTGCCCTGACGGTCAATATGCCGTTCCAAGTCCTGCGGCCGGGTCGGCTTACGGTTTACCGTCCACCGGCCGTTTTCATACTCTTTCAGTTCCCACACGCCCACGTCAACCGCTTCTTTGGCGATTTCCACAGTTTCATCGCTTCCAAGGCCCCAGCCTGTCGGGCAAGGCGCGAGGACGTGGATATATTTTACGCCGACCACGCTTTTGGCCTTTTCGAGTTTTTTGATGTAGTCGTCCAGATAACCTACGCTCGCGCTTGCGGCATAACTGACGCCGTTTGCGGCTACAATGGCGGGCATATCCTTTTTCGGGCGGCGGCTGCCCCGGTGCGGCGTGGTGCTGGTCTTCGCCCCGGGCGGCGTAAGCCCGCTCTTTTGTATGCCGGTGTTCATATACGCCTCGTTGTCGTAACAGATATAAAGGATATTGTCGCCGCGGTCCATCGCGCCTGACAGAGCCTGCAGGCCTATATCGGCAGTGCCGCCGTCGCCGGCAAAGCCGGCGACTATAAAGTCTTTTTCCCCGCGCCGCCTCAGCCCCGCCTCCAGGCCGGTCATAACCGAGGCCGTCGCGGCGAACGGCGTTATAAAGGCGTTGTTCGCAAAACAAAGCTGGGGAAAGTTAAAGCCGACCGCGCTCATACAGCCGGCCGGCAAGACCGCCACGGTGCGTTCACCTAAGACTTTAAGCGCGATCCTGACCGCCAGGCTTCCGCCGCACCCGGCGCAAGCCTTATGCCCGAAAAAGAATTCGCGTTCGTCTAAATTCTTCACAGCCATTTCACCCCGCTTTCGCCGTTTTGCAAATCCGCGAATATATCCGCTATCTGCTTTGCGGATATGCCAGCCCCGCCTAAACCGCCGATAACATTCAGCGTCGCGGGCGCCGCCGTGCGGACATTTGCAAACACCGTTCCGGTTCCGCCAAAACTGATGTCTTTTTCCAGAACGGCGACGGCTTTCGCGCCCGTCAGCGTTTCGGCGATGAGCCGGTCGGGGAAGGGACGCAAATACCTGAGCCGCAAAACGCCGGCCTTGACGCCGTTGGCGCGCAAAGTGTCCGCGACCTGACGGCACAAGCCCGAAACGCTGCCCAGCGTTATCAGGACATATTCCGCATCATCACAAAGATGGGCCTCGACAGCTCCGCCGTACAGCCGCCCAAAAATATCGGCAAATTCGCGTTCAACCCGCGGTATTAAATCCAAGGCCCGCAGCATCGCCTCGTGATGGGCCTTATGAAACGCCGCGTTATAGGCGGGACCCGCCGAAAAGCCGAAATTTCGGGGCTGGTCAAAATCAACCCGGTTTTCGCCCGCCTCATAGCCGGGCAAAAAAGCTTCCACCTGCTCCGCGGCAGGCGTGTCGACCAGCTCATAAGTATGAGTTATGTGGAAGCCGTCGGAGTTGATCATAAAAGGCACGCGCACCGCGTCATCTTCCGCGATTCGGAAGGCCATCAGCGTTAAATCGAGGACTTCCTGGGCGTTTTCGGCATACGCTTGTATCCAGCCGCAGTCAAGCAGACTAAGGCTGTCGCGCTGGTCGCCGTATATATTCCAGGGCAGGGCCAGGCTTCTGTTGGCGTTGAGCATGACGATCGGAAATCGTCCGCCCGCCGAGTAAGTCAGGACCTCGGCCATATAGAGCAAGCCCTGGCCGCTCGTAGCGGTAAAGGTGCGCACCCCCGCCAAGCTGGCGCCCATCGCCGCGTTAAGCGCGGAATGTTCGCTTTCAACGTGGACAAAGTCAGCGTCAAGGCTGCCGTCTTCAACGTATTCCGCCAGCCGCTCCACAACGGTCGTCTGCGGGGTTATGGGGTAGGCGGATATCACCTGGGGTTTGGCCAGGCGCACAGCCAAGGCGCAGGCGTCGTTGCCGTTGATGAATTCACGCATAATCCGCCTCCCTCCGCATGCTTATCGCTTCGCGTTTGCAGATTTTGGCGCAAATGCCGCACCCTTTGCAGAAATCATAATCAACGAGCAAATCGCGGGAGATGGTTCCGTCGGGGCAGTGGAGATAGCATAGCCCGCATTCAACACACCGCTCTTTATCAATTACCGGACGTACGCTGCGCCAATCGCCGTTTGAAGTGACAAGGTAGCCCGCCTCAAAGGCGGTCCATTCCGGCGTTTTATCCGGCCACGGCCTTAATCGCATCTTTGTTCCTCTCCCTTATCTTTTCCGGCATCACCTGGTCGATAGCCCGCTCCAGGTATTCGGCCTCGAGGCCGAGTTCGGCGGCCAACCGGCCGAGCAACAGCGTATTCACGGCCGGAAGTTCCAGCCTTTCCGCAAGAGCGGCCATATCGTCCGGCGGCCTGATCAAGTCAAGCGTGTAGTCGGGCTTTTCAATCTCACTGCGGTCAACAATCGGCTTATCGTCAAGCTTCGTGAAGGCTTTTACCGGTGCGCCGCGCCGCTCGGGACCAAACGACGGGAAAGCCAGCGCGTAACCGCCCTTATTCACCCAGGCCGCACCGAGCAGCCGCGCCGCCGTGAACGCGCCCTGACCGCCCCTTCCCTTCCATAGAACCTGAATCATGACCCGCACCTCACTGTTGCTTCCAACGGAGTAAAAAGCGTTGAAGAAGATTGAATAAAAACGTGATAAAGGCCACCACAACGCCGATTGTAATTACTCCCGCCAGCGCGGAGGTGTAATTGCCGAAATTGGCATAGTTATTGACATAATAGCCAAGCCCGCTTCTCGCGCCGATCATTTCCGCCGAGACGAGCAGGATAAAGGACACCGACAAGCCCTGATACAGCCCTATGAATATCTGCGGCAGCGCGGCGGGCAGAATAATCTGGAACAGCATTGTGAATCGGCCCACACACAGCGTTTTCGCCGAGTCTATGATGCGTTTTTCCACATTCAGGACGCCGCTCATCGTACTGGCGAGCGTCGGCCAGAAGGTCGCCATAAATATGACGAAGACCGAGGCGGCCCGGAAGGTGGGCAACAGCACTATCGCATAGGGGATATAGACAAGCGGGGAAATTGAGCTGAAAAACTTTGTCAGGTAGCCGGCGGCGTCCCCGATTCGTAAATTCCACCCAAAGAACAAGCCGAGCGGAATCGCGGTCACCACGCCTATCAGATACCCGTCCAGTATCAGGAATATCGAGTCGCGGACATTGATCAGCATGGGCGCGAAATCAACCGCAAATTTTTCAAAAACCGCGCCCGGGGGCGGGAATACGGCCTGCTTGGCATTGCCGGGCAAGTCGAATTTAATTGTCGCCAGGACCCAGAATATCAAAAACGCAAAAACGCAGCCGATTACATCGCTTATCACGCGGCGCGGGCGGTCCTTTTTTACCGCAAGCGAGACGATAAGCAGGACGGCTTCAACAGCGGCCGCCAACACAACCGTATACAACGGCCGGTCCTCTATGCGGTACGGCTTATTGGGCAGTAACTGCGCCAACAGCAGTATGGCGAACAGCGCGTTGGGAATGATGAATATTCGCTTGAGCATCCGCTTCATATCGTATACTCCATCCCCGCCGCCGCGCCGGGATTCTCGTCATAGAAGAGAGACATCAGCTTATTGCGAAGGCTGACATAACCCGGCGTTTCGCGGATTGTGGAATGTACGCGCGGGCGCGGGAACGGCACCTCGAACTCCGCCGCGATCTGACCGAGGCTGTTGGTCAGCATAATAATACGGTCAGAGAGGAAAATAGCCTCGTCAATATCGTGGGTGACAAACACGACGGTTTTCGCCTTTTTCTCGTTATCCCACAGCGACAGCAGCAGCTCCTGCATTTTTGAGCGGTTTTTAGCGTCAATCGCGCCGAACGGCTCGTCCATCAGCAATATGTCGGAATCAAGGGCCATGGCCCTGGCTATCGCCGCCCGTTGCTGCATGCCGCCCGACAACTGAAACGGATACTTGTGCTCAAAGCCTTTCAAGCCGACTTTTTCGATGAAGCCGAGAGCGATTTCGCTGCATTCGGCGCGCGACAGATCTCTGACCTGTTTCAGCCCGAACATGATATTTTTCTGCACGGTCATCCACGGAAACAGCGAATAATGCTGAAACACCACGGCGCGATTGTGGCCCGGCGCGGTTATTTTTTCGCCATCAATATATGCGCCGCCGGCGGACGGCGCAATCAAGCCCTGCAGCACGCCGAGCAAGGTGCTCTTCCCACAGCCGGACGAGCCGATGATCGACACGAACTCACCCGCCTGAATGTTGAAGGACAGATCTTTTAGTACCGTGAATTTGCCGTTTTTATCCGCATATTCCGCGCTCAGATTTTTGATTTCTATTTTACCCACCACGCAACCTCCGCTGAGGTCAAATTCCGGCGGACAGCGCAAGTCGGCTGTCCGCCAAATAGCTAGCGGATCAGTTAGCTGTGTCAAAGTGCGCTTTCAAGTCGTTGTATACTCCGTCGTCGGGGTTTTCAGCGAGCAACTGCGCCAAAGCGGTTTCATAAATGCCCGTATTGTAGAGTTTCTCAAGGTCGTAGTCCGTTCCGTTCGTGTATCCGAACTCGACAACGCCCTCCTTGAGGCTGACCGTACCGTGTTTGTCCGGGTCGGGCACGGAGGCCGCGTGGCCGCCGTACACTTCGTACTCTATCTGCGGTTTTTCAATCGTTATGTACCTGGCCACGTCGTCGATGGTCTTCGACCTGTTCTCCTGCGAGAATTTGTACGCCTTGATCAACGCCCGCTCAAAAGCCGTGTAGGTGTTCGGACTGGCCGCGAGCGCACCCGTCAAAGCGACCTGACGGCAGCAAGGCTGGTCTTTGAACTCCTCCTTTTCATTGCAGTAGTAGACAACCGTGTGTCCGGCCGCCCGGGCCACCGAGGCATAAGGGGAATACACCGACGCCGCGTCAATTTCCTGGCCGGCCAGGGCGTTATAGGCGTCTTTCTGGCTCTCGAAGTATACTACGCCGGCTTTATCCGCGCCCTCGCCGATTTCAATGCCGTTGTTCTTGAGCAGAACCAGCAGTTCGTAATCCTGAACGCTGTTCTTTACGGAAGCGATGTTTTTGCCTCTGAGGATGGATATGTCGCCTTCGACGAAGCCGTCCGGAACCAGGTCGGATTTGATCACGTAACCGTGTCCATTGGTCATTGCGCCGCCGAAGATGGTGATGTCGTGCCCGGCCGCCTGATTGGTGATGGTCGGCACGGAACCGATAAAGGCCGCGTCGAGCTGCCCGCCTTCCAAGCCCGCGACCAACTCGCCCGCGGACGCGAACTGGCTGAGCGTAACCGCCAGGCCCTCTTCCTTGAAATACCCCTCTTCCGCGGCCACAAACGCCAGCAGATGGGCCGTGGAGTTGAGGTGCCCAAGATTGAAGGCGGTCTTTTCGGGAACACCTTTGGGGGGTGAAGTCACTTTCGGTTCTTCGCTTGCCCCGGTGACGCCTGTGAACAGCCCGACTGCAAGCAGCAAGGTTGTGATGACTGCCAAGATACGTTTCATTTGAGGTTCCTCCCTTTTTGCTTCTGATTTGCGAAAACTCCGTCTAATGGACATCTCCGCAATTGTTACGCCGGGCTCTTAACCGGACGGCGGTAATAACGGCTGATTTTCAGAAGGTTTTCTTTGATGGCCCCGGATTGCTCAAAAATTTGGATGTCGTGCTCGGCCAGGGTCATTTGCACAAAATCGCCGGCCTTTTGAGTCAGCACGGCCCTGCAGCCCGAAACGCGGCGGAGCAATTCATTCAGGTCGTTTCGAGTTCCACCGCATTGATCACAATATGGCGGCCTCTGTAAAACATCCACAGCGGCATATTCCCCGTCCGGCGACAAATCGACCACATATATCCGGGTGGCCCGCCCGAAGCTTTGATCGACATTTTCCCCGTCAGAACTGGTGATCGCTATTCGCCATCCCATCTCGCGCTCCTGAAGTCTCTTTCCCGGCGGCGATTGCCTGGTCCGCCCGGACAGAAGCCGCCGGCCCCGCCCCAGGGTCGACTATGTAGGCAAACGGCTCTTTTTGATACCACTCTTCACGGTAGGGCAGGGGACGGTATTTTTTCATGTTCCGGTTGAAGGAATAATTGGCCAGCAGACGCTTCAGCCGGCAGGCCATTTCAAACAGGCCGGCATAGCCGAGATATGTATTGCCCTGGCCGAAAAGCGGCAGCACCGGCCGCCCGTGCCTGGCGGTGATGTTGCCCCCGCCGCTGTGCATGACAATGACATCCGGCTTGAAGCGCTCGATCAGATTGGCCTGCTCGAAGGGCTGCTGCGAGGCCACGTTGATGTAAAGGTCGTCGCCGGGGTCGAGGTCGTCGAAGACCGGCCGGGCAAAGGCGTCAATGTGATGGGCCTTCAAGCCGGCCAATTCCAGGCCCAGGTCGCGCAGGGCTTCGGCGGTTACGAAAATCCTCACTTCCCCGCCGCTGACATAGGCCCGTTTGCCGCGCAGATATTCCCGATAGGGCCGGAGAGCCCGGTCAAGGTCGGCGTCTTCTCTGGCGATCAAGCGCTCCGCCGCCGCCTCGCGCTTGAAATGCCCGGCAATTTTCCGCAGCCATCGGGCCGTGGCCTTCCGGCCGATCGGCATGGTGTCGATAAGGCAGGGAATACCGAACTTGTCCTGGACGTAAGTCAGGTAATAATCGTCATGGGTTCCGCAGACGCTGACATTCAGCGAAGCTTCAAGCGCTTTTCGGAAGTCGTTCGGCTCGGCGTAGGAGGGAATGAAATTCACGGTCAGATCCAAGGCCTTGAGCAGCCTTTCAATTTCCACCTCGTCGGCCCGGCTCATGGAACCCACGTTAAAAACGTTGACGAGGCCGTCCAAATCCGCCTGGTTGAACCTGTCGGCCTGACGGCCGGGCAAAAGGCCGCTTTCCCGCTCTCTGGCCCAGGTCAGGCCTTTAAGCAGGCCGTTATAAACGGCGTCATAGGCGGTGGCCATCAATTTGGTCTTAAAGCCCTCGCAGTTGACCGCCACCAGGTCAGCCGCCGTCGAGGCGGCCATATCTTCCAAAATACTGTCCACATCGTCGCCGATCAAAGCCGGGACGCAGGAACTGGCCACCACGATGGCCTCCGGCCTGAATTCCCGGTCGGCGTAAATGACGGCTTCACGCAGCTTGTCTTCACCGCCGCCGATAACGTCGGCTTCATCCAGATTTGAGGATATCCAGATCAGGCCCCCGGAACCGGGGTCCCGCAGTTGCTTCAGGGCCCGGTTGGAGGCCACGCCCCCCAGCGACCAGAAACCGCAGCCGACGGGGCCGTGGGTGATGACCACCGTCCGGCGAAGGCTGTTCAGCATGCCCAGGCTCAGGGTCAACTGGCAGCCGAAAGTCTGGCTGAAACGGCGGCCGCATTGGTTCAGGCAGCCGTTGTTTTTCATTCCCAGACGTTTTTTGAGTTCCCGGCAGGGGCCGCAGAAGGCCGTTCCCGCCTGGAGCCGTTCTTCCCGCCCCGGAACCGCTGTTTCTATGATATTTTTCATTTCCTCACTCCCGCCTTGGCCGCCTCCGGCCGGGCCGGCCATCAGGGCTTCCCCCCTGGATTTACCGGCCGGGAATTATGGCCCCGAAAAGGTCTTCGGCCAGGGTCAGCCCGCCGGAAAGCCCGGCATAGGCCCGGTTGAATATCACCCGGCTGTTGACCGGGAAAGAAAGCGGCAGATAAGAGCATTTCAGCTGTTCGGCCAGGTCTTTTTCAAAGTACGAACCAATGACTATCAAAGGCGACAGGGCTTCGTAGTATTTCTGGTTCCGGTTTCTTTCCCAGGTGTCGGCCAGATGGCGCCGGACCGCCGAAGCATTGCCGTCATAGCGGACTTCCGGCTTTATTGACGGTTCGAAAGTCTCGAAGCGGGAATCCAGGCGGGCGCGCTGCTCCCCGGTCAGGGGGTCGGTGACGACCGTCAGGCGGGGCAGCCAGCCCAGTTCCTCGGCCACGAAAGCGGTCACGGCCGGGGCGTAATTGGCGTCGGCCACGACCAGCCCGTATCTCTGAAAATCAAGATCGTTGTAACTGTCGGAGATTCTTTCCAGATAGTCGAAATAAACCTCCCTCTCCCTTTGCAGAGCCTGGTCGATCATTTCCCTATCCAGGCCGAAATATTCCCCGACCGTCAGCAGGAATTTTTCAGTCTGCAGATAACCCACCGGCAGGGGCGCCCGCAGCCAGGGAATGCCATGTTTTTCCTTAAAGGCTTCAGCCGATAAGGATCCGTAGACATCCGACAGATTAAGAGTCAGTTCGGACTCGGCCGAGCGCCGGATGTCTTCCAGGCTTTCGCCTTCGCCGATCAGGGTATTGGCCTTCAGGCCGATGAGGGCCAGGAGACGCTTGATCTCCCTTAAGTTGCCCTTATAGAAGGCGTCCTGCCCCGGAACCAGGCCGATGACGTTCACCGAGCGGGGCTTTTTGCCGGCCTGTTCCGGCACATAGTCGCGGATCAGGGTTTCCAGCATCAGATCGTAACCATGATAGGAATTCCCATGAAAGCTCGGAGTCGGCGTGGCCAGGACGCCCGGAAAAATCCGGGCCGCGCTTCTGATGTCGTCGCCGATCATCTCGACCATGCAGGACGACAGAACCACATAAAGATCGCCGTCCATAATTTCCATAGTGCTGGCGATTTGCTCCCTGAGGCGCTCCTCACCGCCGAAGACCGCTTCTTTTTCAACCACGTTGCTGCTGGGCGCGGAAGTGGACCCGCAGTAGCCGCCGCCGTAATATCCGGCCCCGGCGTTCAGGCCGATGTAAACGCTGTAGCCGCAACCGGCGGGGGCGTGTAAAATCGGCACCGCCCTGGGAATGGCCCGCAACAGCCCCAGGGCGCCGCCCAGGGCGCAGCCGAAGCGCGGCCTGTCAATGATACCGGCCATTTGGGCCCCCTGTCAGATTTGATAAGCGTCCTTAATGTTTTCCATCAGCCCGAACTCGATCAGTATTTCTTCCAGGCGTTCGGCGCTCATGGGGGTGGGAATGCTGAAAAAGGTATTTTGATCGATTTTTCCGGCCAGTTCCCGGTATTCCGCGGCTTGCCTGGCCGACGGGTTGTACTCGATCACGGTCTTGCGCCTGATTTCAGCATGCTGAACCACGTTGTCGCGCGGCACGAAATGGATCAAGCGGCTGCCGAGTTCCCTGGCAAAGGCCTGCAAAAGATCGATTTCCCGTTCCACATTACGGCTGTTGCAGATAATTCCGCCCAGGCGCACCCCGCCTTTGACCGCGTATTTCTGAACGCCTTTGGCGATGTTGTTGGCGGCGTAGAGCGACATCATCTCTCCGCTGGCCACAATGTAAATTTCCTTGGCCTTGCCTTCCCGGATAGGCATGGCGAAGCCGCCGCAGACCACATCGCCCAGGACATCATAAAAGACATAATCCAGGTCTTCCGTATAGGCCCCCAGGCGCTCCAAAAGGCCGATGGCCGTGATGATGCCCCGCCCGGCGCAGCCGACCCCCGGTTCCGGGCCGCCGGATTCCACGCAGCGGATGTCCAGAAATCCGTTTTTCATGATGCTGGACAAATCGACCTTATCGCCGTTGTCCCTCAGGGTGTCCAGAACCGTTTTCTGGGCCAGGCCGCCGATCAGCAGGCGGGTGGAGTCGGCTTTGGGGTCGCAGCCGACAATCATTATTTTTTTACGCATTTCTCCGAGCCCGACCGCCAGGTTCTGGGTGGTGGTCGATTTGCCGATGCCGCCTTTGCCGTAGACGGCAATTTGTCTCAGTTTCCCTTCAGCCATGTGAAGATGTCTCCATAGTCGTCAATCGGTGAACAGTTGAGTGCGGGAGGTGGTCGTCTTCCTGGAAAACAGCGAGGAATAGAGGTCGGCCATCAGGTTGAGGCCGCCGTTATAGCCCACATAGGTTTTGTTGAGAACCACCGTTTCGTTCAGGGGCAGACTCACGTAAAGATAAAGATTGCCGGTGTCCTGGGCGATGAACTTTTCCCAGGAACTGCCCAGGATGACGGCCTTGTGCCCGCCGCCGATCCGCCGCCGGATATCGGCTTCGATCAGGCCGCCGTCACTTTCAAAATTTATCTGGAACCCGCCGCGTTCGGATATGCTCCGCTCGATCAGCCGCCGTCCCCGGTCGGCCGGGGCGTCGGTCAGGTAGATTCCCCGGGGAATGAAGCCCAGTTCGTTGACCAGAAACGAGCTCAGGCCAGGGCCGTAAATGCTGTCGGCGACCAGATACAGCTCGCTCGGCAGATTGTTGCGATATTCGGAAATAAAGTCGGCCAGGGACACAAAATAGTCATAGAACCTCTTTTCTTCACCGGCGATAAAGTTCTCGGCCGTTTCGGAATCGAGCCCGGCGAAGGCGGACACCTCTCTCAGAAAGCGGCTGGTTTCCGCGCCCCCCACCGGCAAGACCGGATAGTGCAGGAAATCGGTGCGATATTTGGCCCGCAAAAGTTCGGCCGTCTCAAGCCCGGTCGAAGGGGAAAGGAGCAGGTTGAAGGCGGCATGGGGAATCGCCCGCCACTCCCTGACGCCTTGGGAACCGCCGCCGAACAAGATATTGACCCCCAGGCCCAGGCCTTCCAGGAGACGTTTAATTTCCTCCAAATCACCCCGCCAGAAAGGATTCTGGTAAGGCAGCACTGAAAAGACGTTGACGGTCCGGGGCCGGGGAACCGGCTCGACCTCGCCCACAAACTGATTGACGATGGCCTTGATGACCTCTTCGTGCCCGAAGTAATTGTTGCCTTTAAAACCGCCGGTCTCCACCCCGACCACCGGATGTCCCCGCGCGGCGAAGTCCCTGGCCGCCGAGAGGCTGTCGTCGCCGATGATGTCGGCCGTGCAGCCGGTCAAAACGACAAAAAGTTCGCCGTCCAAAATGCGCAGAGCGCCGTTGATGACGTTGTTCAGCTTGGATTCTCCCCCGAAGACCACATCCTGCTCATCGGTGTTGGTTGACGAGACGTGGGAGCCTCCGCCGAAACCCTCGCCTTGAAATCCGGCGCCGAAAGAAGCGAAACCGAAGAGCTTGGAAGAGCAGCCGGGGCCGGCGTGAACTATCGGCAAGGCCCCGGGGATGGCCAGGACCGACTGTTGAGCGCCCAACGCGCAGGCGTATCGTGGCTGTTCGATCAGCGCGTTCATTGTTCTTCTCCGGTATATCGGGGGTTTTCGCCGTCAAGCCACCATTGGCGGTAAGGCAGCCGGGCGTGTCCGGCGATGGTTTCGGCCAGTTTTTTAGTGGCCAGGGCTTCTATGACCCGCTGGCCCATTTTCAGGACGCCGTCATAACCGATGCTGAAATTGGCGTCGCCTTCAAAAAGGGTCGGGATGCCGAGCTTCAGGCCCATGGTGGTCAGGTTCATGTGCCGGACAATGAGAAGGTCGGGCCTGAGCCTGAGCAGGATCTTGATCGCCTGATGCGGCTGTTTATTGCAGACGGTCACGTTTTTTATATTGCCGCAGCTCCTGATCAATTCGCCGAGAGTGTCCGGCTGGCCGGGGCTGTCGGTGCGCTGGTCGTGGTGCAGGGTGTTCAGGCCTATGACCTCGATGCCCAGGTCTTTATAGATGTTGGCCAGGTTGTGGGCGAACGAATCGCCGGAAACGACATAAATGGTCCTGCCCCTGAGCTGTTCCCGCAATTTTTTAAGCGGCTCTTCTATCCGCCGGCGCTCGGCTTTGATCAGCTCTTCCGCCTCGGCCTCTTTGCCGGTGTATCTGGCGATCTCCCGCAGCCAGGCGTCCGTCCAGTTCAGGCCGAAGGGCGGGGGCACTTTGACCTCGGGCACCCCGAAACGCTCTTCCAGCACCCCGGCGATATAAGTGGCCAGAGTTTCGCAGATATGGGCCGTGCAGGCCGCCTGGCTCATCGTTTTCAACTGCTCCAGCGAGGCCAGGGGCACCAGGTAGTTGACCCTTAAACCCAGCTTGTGGAGGAAGGGTATGAATTGATCCGAACCTTCAAAATTGAAGATATTGACCAGATCTTTTTCCCGGCCCCCCGGCGCCTGAACCAGCTTGCGCAGGAGGCCATGAAAGACGGCATCGAAACCCGTGGACCAGATTTTGGACTTAAAGCCCTCGCAATAGACGGGTATGACGGGATAACCCAGTTCTTCCTCCATCTCCGAGGCCACGCTTTCCAGGTTTTCGCCGATAATGCCCGAGGCGCAGGAGGCCTGGATGAAAATGGCCCGCGGCCCGAAACGCCGGTCGGCTTCCCGGACGGCCCGGCGCAGTTTTTCAGCCGCGCCGTATATGGTATCGTGTTCCACGATATTGCTGCTGATCATGTTGACTTTGTGGGTGGGGAGACCCCGGGCCTCCGACACGGCCCGCCCCAGAATATTGTGATTGGAGACGTTGACGCCGCAGCCGACGGGGGCATGGCTGACAACCGCCGCGCCCCGCACATGATAGGTCATGGTTTCGGCGCAGCCTTCGGCGCAATCGCTGCATTGGCTGTAAAGACGTCCCGGGCAGCCCAGCCGCCCGGCTTTTGATCCGGCGCTGAGCCCTTCGGCGTCCCCCTCGTAGGACAGGATTGAAAGAAGGCGGCGTTCACGAACCTCCACTTCCGGGCTTTCGGATAAAATGCTCATTATTGATTTACCTCCCTCATCGCCAGCGGATTACCAGCTTATCCAGCCTGGCCAGCAGGGCTCCTATCACCGAAACCACCAAGCCGATCAGGACAATGCCGGCCACCACCCGGGTGAAATCCGAAAAATCGGAATAGTATTTGACAAACCAGCCCAGGCCGGAAGTGGCGCCGATCATTTCGGCGGCCGTGAGCACCATAAAGGCGTTGGCCATGGAAATGGGCAGCGTTTTAAAAATTCCGGGCAGGCAATAGGGAAACAGTATGTGCCTCATCAGGCCCCAAGGGCTGATATTCAAAGACCGGGCCGAATCAAGCAGCTTTTTGTCGATGGTGGCCACGCTGATGATCATATTGAGGAACAGATACCAAAAAATGCTGCTGAAAATGACGAAGATCGAAGCGATCTTGAAACTAGGCAGCAGGGCCACCGCGTAAGGCGTATAAATTATGGGCGGAATGGGACTGATGACCTTGGCCACCGGAAAAAGGGCCTGGCGGAGCCGCTCATGCCAGCCCACGGTCAGGCCCAGGACTATGCCGCTGACAAAGGCCAGGCCGGCCCCGTAGGCCAGGAGAAACAGCGATGAAAAGATGCCCGAGATTATTTTTTTCCAATCAGTGTAATAGATCGCGAAGACATTTTCCGGGGGCGGAAAGAGCATCTTGTTCGGATTGGGAATCTTAGTGGTCACGACTTCCCAGACAATCAGGAAGGCAAAGACCATCATCACCAGGTCGTGAGCCGACCGCGACCGCCAGTTGCATAAAAGCGCCAGTTCAATCATCACGGCGACGGCCGCAAACGCGCCCCTGACCTTCAGTTCCACCAGGGACGGGCTCGAGATGAGCAGCAGCAGGGCGATAAACATGAGGTGAGGCAAGGCTTTGAAAATCAAGGCCTTCCATTTTATATGGGCCGCGCCGGCGGCGTTTTTCAATGCTTTCATACTCAAACACTCTGCGCGGTCCGGCCCGAAGACAGGCCCGGAGCCCTTTTGTCCTGACCGGCCGGCGGTCTACAACACAACGTCGTCGCCGATATTTTCCTTGACCGCCTGGTAAAATTTGACCATTATTTTTTTGTAATAAATTCCAAAGGCCTTGGTATTGTAAATGTCTTCGCGTTTCCTGGGCCGGGGCAGGTCAATGGCGATGTCTTCCTCTATCCGCTTGTTGCGCATGAACAGCACCCTGTCGGAAAGCAAAATGGCCTCATTGACGTCATGGGTGACAAAAATGACGGTTTTGCGGTCTTCATCACCGTCCAGAAGTTCGAGAAGAAGATCCTGCAAAATAATTTTGTTTTTGGCGTCGACCGCTCCGAAAGGCTCGTCCATCAGGAGTATCTCCGGGCGCAGGGCCAGGACCCGGGCGATGGCCACCCTTTGCTGCATGCCGCCTGACAACTGATAGGGATATTTGTCTTCAAAACCGGTCAGGCCGACCCTGTCCAGATACCGACCGGCGATTGCGGAAAGTTCCCTTGAGCTTTGGCCGCCCAACTGCCGGAGGCCCAGGGTGATGTTCTGCCGGGCCGTCAGCCAGGGAAAAAGCGAATAATGCTGAAAAACAACCCCCCGGTTTTTCCCTGTGCCGACGCTCTTAAGGCCGTCGATCAGCAACTGGCCCGAACTGGGCGGCTTAAGCCCGGCTAAAATGTTCAAAGTGGTGCTTTTGCCGCAACCGCTGGAACCGATGAGACTGACAAATTCACCTCTGGCGACGGCAAAGCTGACCCGGTCCAGAGCCCTGAAAACCGCGTCGCCGTCGGCATAGTCAAGTGAAACGTCTTTCAATTCCAGTTTTATCATGGCCCACCATCAGAGCGCTTTTCGTGGTCGCCCCAAAACGCCCGACTGTCTACTCGGTTGCCTCAAAGTCCTTTTTCAGTTCCAGAAAAACGCTGTCCCCGGGATATTCCAGGAGCACGCTTTCCAGGGCCTCGGCAAACAAGCCGGTATCGATATGCCTGTCCAGATCCGCGGTGCCCTTGGCGTAGCCGATCAGCTTCATGCCTTCATAGTGGTTGCGTATCAGGCTTTTGGCCGGGTTGGGCGTCAGGGTCAGATGGCCGTAGGTATAAATCTGGCTGCGCAGGACATCGTCGCCCACGATGATGAATTCCTTGAGCAGTTCCAATGTTTTTTCCTGATCGGTCCGGTACAGGCGGTAGGCCTTGATCTGGGCTTTCAGGACCTTGACCAGTTGCGGCCGGTATTTTTCCAGATAATCGCGGGTGGTGACCACCCGGCAGCAGATGAAGCCGGGGGCCAGCCGGTCGATGGGCAGGGCCGGCGCGAGCCCCTGGGCCTCAGCCGCTTCCCGGAAAGTCATAAAAACTATGCCCGCGTCCAGGGTGCCCTTCAGCACACCTTGAATTATGGTCGGGCAGTCGCCCAGTTCCACAAATTCCATGGTCTTGAGGTCCAGACCCTGCCTGGCCAGGGCGGCCCTGAAAGCTATGTCGCCGCTTTGGGCCCGGGTCACGCCTATTTTTTTCCCTCTCACGCTGTCGGCATCGATTTTTTCCCACTCCCCGGCCCGCTGTGGCAGGGTGAACAAGGTCGCGCCCTCGGCCATGGCCCCGCCGATTATGACGAAATCAACGCCTTCGTCTATCAGGTTCAGGGGCGCCGTGGCCCCGCCGCCGGTGGCGATCGCCTTGCCGGAATTAAGGGCCGAAAAGCCGTCGGCATTGTTGTTGGCCACGTTCAGGCCCACCTCCAGCCCTTCTTCCTCATAATATCCGGCCAATTTGGCCAGGGCCGTCAGCATATTGGCCACGCTGTTGTTGCCGGCGGTCAGTTCCACCCGCTCCAGGTCCGCCCGGGGAGCGCTCCAGGCCGCTTCCGGGCCGCAGAGCAAGGCCAGGAACATCATCAGGGCCGCCGCCGGGGTGAAGCGATAGTTGCGTCTCATCTTCGCACCTTCCTTTTTAAAAATGGTCTCAATACCAGACCGCCGACTTTTCATCCGGCAGATCCTTGAAAAGAACCGTTGAAAGATAACGTTCGCCCGTATCCGGAAGAATGGCCACGATGGTTTTGCCCTTGTTTTCCGGCCGGGCGGCTATTTTGGCCGCCGCGAAGGCCGCCGCGCCGGATGAAATGCCCACCAGAAGCCCTTCCAGCCGGGCCAGGACCCGGGCCGTGTCGATCGCCTCTTCATTCCGGACCTTATAGATCTCGTCTATGAGGCCTTGATCAAGAACGTCGGGGACAAAGCCGGCCCCGATGCCCTGGATCGGGTGGGGACCGGCCGGCCCCCCGGAAAGCACCGGAGAGGAGGCGGGTTCCACGGCCACCATGGCGACGGACGGTTTTTTTTCTTTCAGCGTCAAGCCGACGCCGGTCACCGTGCCGCCGGTGCCGACCCCGGCCACCACCAGGTCGACCCGGCCTTCCGTGGCCTCCCATATTTCAACCGCGGTCGTCCGGCGATGGATCTCGGGGTTGGCCGGATTGGTGAATTGCTGCAGTATAAGGCTGTTGGGTATCTGGGCGTTCAGCTCTTCGGCTTTGCGGATGCTGCCCTTCATCCCTTCGGCCCCGGGGGTCAGCACCAGTTCGGCGCCCAGGGCCTGAACCAGGGTCCGGCGTTCCTGGCTCATGGTGTCCGGCATGGTCAATATCAGCCGGTAACCCCTGGCGGCGGCGACGAAGGCCAGGCCGACCCCGGTGTTGCCGCTGGTGGGTTCGATGAGCACCGTCTCCCGGCTCAGGAGGCCCTTGTCCTCGGCGTCCTTGATCATGGCGTAGGCGATGCGGTCCTTGACGCTGGAAAGCGGGTTGAAATATTCAAGTTTCAGCAAAAGGTCGCTGTCCTCAATTTTGGCCAAGCGGCTGAAAGCGTGCGGCCTCAACAAAGGGGTGCGCCCGATGAGTTCCGTCAAGTTGTCGGCGACCTGCAAAGTCATGTGATCCTCCTTTTGATGTTCAAGCCCCTGTCGGCTCCCGGCGGTCTTCAGCCATGGGAAAAGGTTTCCCTGGCCGCGAAGCCTTCCGCATAGACCTTACGGCTGAAGTCGCAGCGGCCCGGTATGCCCACCGCGTCGGCCCGGCAGCGCCGGCAGTGCCGAAACGGTTCAAGGTATTTCGAGACCTCTTCCCTGGCCAGGGCCAATTCCCGGCAGCCGGGCTCGGACAGATGCCTGAACTCATGCTGCGGAATCAGCGGAATGATGTTGTGCAGCCGGGCCCCGGCCCGGGCCACGGCCCGGGCTATGTCGCCGATATGGGCCGCGTTGATTTCACTGATCAGGACCGTGTTGACCTTGACCTGGATGCCGGCGGCGGCGACGCGGGCCAGGCCGGCCAGCTGGTTTTCGATAAGTATTTCAGCCGCCTCCAGACCCTGGTAGTATTGGCCGTGAAAGACCAGACCGCCGACTATCCGGGCCGTGATTTCCGGGGCGACCCCGTTGACGGTCACCGTCAGGGTGTCGACCCCGGCCTCGATGACTTCGCCTGACCGTTCGGCCAGCATCAGGCCGTTGGTGCTCATGCACTTTAAAAGATCAGGGTATTTACGGCCGATGGCCTGAAACGTCTCCAGGGCCGCATTGTCCGCCAAAGCGTCGCCCGGACCGGCTATGCCGATGACGCTTATTTCCGGGCAGATTTCAAGGGCCCGCTCGACATAGCCAAGCGCGTCCGCCGGGGAGATTATGGACGAAGCCACCCCCGGCCGATCTTCCCGGTCGCTCAGCTTTCGGTCGCAAAACCGGCACTTAATGTTGCACCGCGAGCAGACCGGCAGATGCATGCGGCCCCGGTTGAACCTGGCGCCGAAGCAGGGATGCAGGTCCCTGACGCGCTCATAAGAGCCGGCCCTAATTTTTCCAGGAGCCCCCGCCGGATCGCCTGTGACCGGATTCATAATCTCTCTCGCCTTCATCGCCTAAACAGCCTCGGACCTTGACGGGGCCGATCGGCCAATAAAAAAAACCGAAGACATGCTAATTATGTCTTCGGCCTTCAGTGTTCGCTGATCAGCGCAAATTAATATGCTGTGAGTATAGGCCCATAAGAAACAGCTGTCAAGCGAATTCCGCCGGCGGCCTTAAAAAATTGTCCGGGCCAGGGCTTTTCGCCGCGGCGGCCCGCCGAAAAAATCATTCCCGGAAGCGGCGCGCCGGGACCGCGCCCCATCATGAGCTTATTTTTTGTGGCATTTAAATTTTAGAGTAGCTATAATGGTAAAGTTTGTTATGGCCGGCCAGGGCCGTACCAGATCAGGGGGCCGGCCCGGAAAGGCCGCCCCGCGCAGAGGAAATGATGGACAAAGCCCCGGAAAAGAAATATTACCAGATAAGCTCTTTGGAAAAGGGTTTGAAAATGCTGGAAACCATCATCGAGCATGGCGAACTGACCGTGACCCGCGCCGCCAACTGCCTGGAGCTTAACCGGGCCAGCGCCCACCGCTTCATCACCACCCTGCGCGACCTGGGCTATGTGCGCAAAAACCAGCACAACAACTATGAAGCCACCTTCAAAGTCCTGGAACTGGGCATGAAGCAGGCCGACAGCTTCGAAATTCGCCGCCTGGCCAAACCCTGTATGCGGGAACTGTCCAACATGTTTGACGAAACCATCAACCTCGGCCTTCTCGACCGGGACAAAATCATTTATCTGGACAAGGTGGAGAGCCGGGAGCTGCTGCGCATGGATTCCGGCATCGGCACCTCCTGCGAAGCCTACAGCACGGCTCTCGGCAAGGCCATGCTGGCCTTTCTGCCCGAGGAGGAACTGGAGTCCTACCTGGCCCGCCTGGAACCCATGGAGCCCATCACCCCCAACAGCATCACCAGCGTCGACAAACTGGTCAGGGCCCTGAACAAAACCAGGCGCGACGGCTACTCCATCGACAACGAGGAACTGGCCGCCGGCCTGTACTGCGTTGGCGCCCCCATCTTCGATTTCAACGGCTACCCGGTCTACGCCATCAGCGTCTCCGGCCCGGTGGCCCGCATCAAGCCCTTGAAAAACCTGCCCGGCTGCATAATCGAATGCGCGGCCAAGCTTTCCCGGCAATTGGGCTACCGGAAAACCCAGCCGGGTCTGCGGCCCGCCAAGTGACCCCTGTTCCCTGCCCCCCGGGTTGATCCATGTATATAAAGCGCCTGGAAATTGTCGGCTTCAAATCCTTCCCGGAGCGGACGCTGGTTCCTCTGAGCCAGGGCCTCAGCGCGGTGGTGGGCCCCAACGGATGCGGCAAGAGCAATATCATCGACGCCGTCCGCTGGGTCATGGGCGAGCAGAGCCCCAGGACGCTCAGGGGCCGCAACATGGATGACGTGCTTTTCAACGGTTCCCAGGGCCGGCCGGCTTCGGCCCTGGCCGAAGTCACCCTGACCCTGGCCCGCGACCCCGACAGCGGCCTGGCGGCGGCCGAAAGTTCCGTCACCCGCCGCCTTTACCGCAGCGGCGACAGCGAGTACCTGCTGAACAGAACGCCCTGCCGCCTGAAAGACGTCATCCGCTTTTTCACCGACCAGGGGGTGGGCACCCGGGCCTACGGCATCATCGAACAGGGCCGGGTGGGCTGGCTGGTGGATGCCCGCCCCGAAGAAAGGCGCGGCCTGATCGACGAGGCCGCCGGCATCACCCGCTACAAGCAGCAGAAAAAAGAGGCCGAAAGAAAAATAGAATCCGCCGAAAGCAACCTGGACCATGTGGCCGTCATCAAAGCCGAAACTAAAAAACAGCTTGACCAGATCACCCGGGCCGCGGCCAAAGCGGCCCGCTACAAAGACCTCAAAGAGAAACTGCGGGATCTGGATCTGTCTCTGGCGGCCCGGGCCCTGGGCGCGGCCCGGGCCCGGCGCCAGGACCTGACGCGCCATTTGGAGGAAAACCGGCGTCTTTTGACTTCCCTGTTGGCTGAATCCGAAACACGCGATTTGGAACTGGAGGAAATCAAGCGGGCCGCGGCCAGGGCGGAACAGAGCCTGGCGGAGCGGACCGCCGCCTGGCACCAATTGTCGGCGGCCCGCGACAGCCTCGCCCAGGAGGCCCGCTACACCCGCGAGAATCTGACCCGCACGGCGGAGCGGCGGGCCCAGGCCCTGGAAGAACTTGCCCGCGTCAGTTCCGAACGGCGCCGCAAACTGGAAGAGCAAGCCCTTTTGGAAGCCGAACTCGAAGACCTGGAACAGGCTGAACAGCGGAGCCGGGAGGCGGCCGATCTCTGGGCGGAAGAGTGGCGGGCCCGTAAAAGCGCCCACGAGACTCTGAACCGGCAATATGACGAGACCGAACGGCGCCGGGCCGGGCTGGAAAAAGAACTGTCGGCCGGGCGAAGCTCCCGGGCGGCCTCGGAAAGCCTCCTGGACCATCAGGGGCGGCGTCTGGAAACTCTGAGCGAAGAACTCGAGGCCGGCCGGCAAAACTCCGGCCGGCTGGCGGAGGTCTCGGCCGAAACCGGCCGGCAAAAAGACCGGCTGGCCATGGAACTGGCCGCGGCCCAGGAAGAGAGCGACCTGAGGAACGAGGACCTGAAAGCCGCGGAAAGCCGCTTGAAAGCCCTGGAAAACTTGCGGAATTTGGCCGAGGCCAAACTGGCTTCGCTTTCCGCCAGGCTGGAGACCTTAAAAAGCGTCCGGGATGATTTCGGCTGGTACCCGCAAGGGGTCAAGGCCCTGATGGCCTCCCCGGAACTTACGGCCGCCGGCCTCCTGGGCCCGGTGGCCGAATTCCTGAAAATTCCGGACGGCTATGAAGACGCGGCCGAGGCCGTTTTGGGGGAGCGCCTGGCCTGGCTGCTGGTCAAAGACCGCGCCGCGGCCCTGGCGGCCCTGGATTTCCTGCGCCGGGAAGGCCTGGGGCGCTGCGGCTTCGTCTGCCTCGATGAAATGGGCCAGGCGGCGGAAGACCTGTCGCTGGCCCTTTTGGGCGACTATCAACTGACCGAGGATCTCTCCCCCGGCGCTGACCGGGCGGCCGTCCTGATGAGCAAAAAAGGCCAGTATCTGGGCCGGGGCCTGGCCGCCTCGGCCGCGGCCGCCGACTCCGGCCGGGATGAGGCCGGCCTGCTGGCCCGCCTCAAGGACCTGGAAGAAGCGGGGCGCCTGGCGGAAAAAGCCCGAAGCGATTTCGCGGCCTTGAAATCACAGGCCGCGGAAGCTTCCGGGGCTCTGGAAGAAAGCCGGGAAATGGCCCGGAGCGCGGAAGCGGCCCGGCAAAAACTGGGCGCCGCTCTTCTGGAGGCGGACAAGAATCTGGCCCTGGCCGCCGCCGAGGCCGCCCAGGCTCGCTTGCGGCACGAAGCTTTAAGCCGGGAAGCCGAGCGTCTGGAGGGTGAAATAGAGGCCCGGAACGCTTCCCTGGCCGAAGGGCGCGCCCGGAGCCGTCAGGCTGAAGAGGCCGCCGCCCGGGCCGCCCGGGAGGCGGAGACCCTGAAGGAAACCCTGGCCGGGCAGCGCGAGGCCTTGGAAGAAGACCGGGCCGAGGGCGAAGCCCTGCGGCTGGCGGCGGCGGCGGCCGGCGAAAAACTGACCCGGGTCCGTCAGCAACTGGCCATGGCCGAAGAATGGCTCAGAGAAGTGGAAAACAGCCTGGCCGCCCGGGAATCGGAAAGCCGGACCCTGGCGGAGGAAATGGAAAATCTGAAAGCCGGGCTGGAAAGCCTTCAGACCCGGGAGGCCGCTTTTCCGGAAAAGATCAAAGCCGCTGAAGAAGGCCTGGCCGGGGACCGCCGCCGCCAGGAAGATGAGCGCCGCCGTCAGGAAGCCGGGGAGAAGGCCCTTCGGGATCTTCGCCGCCGCCGCGAGGAACTCAACGCCCTGCTGGCCGGCCAGGAAACCGAACTGCTGGCCGCCCGTTTCAGCATTGAAAAAATAGAGGAGGATCTGGCCCGCGACTGGCAGGTCATCATGCCCGACCCTGAGGCGCCTGAGAAAGGTTTGGCGGCGCCCGAAGCGGAGCCGGACCCGGAAGAAGAGCCGGATGAAGAGCCGGATGAAGAAAGCGCTGATTCGGCCCCGCTTTGGGAAACTCTCGACCCGCGCGACTATGCCGCCCGGCCTCTGCCGGAAGGGGCGGCCGCCCGGCGGGAGGCCCTGAAAGGCAAAATCGGCTCCCTGGGCGAAGTCAGCCTGGAGGCCATCGAGCGGGAAGCCGGGCTCAGGGCCGAATATGAGCGCTACCAGAGCCAGTTTGACGACCTGAGCCGGGCGGTGGCCGATCTGAAGAACAGCATCAATCGCATCAACCACACCTGTAAAATCAGATTCGCCGAAACCTTTCGGGCGGTCGATGAAAAATTCCGGGAAATTTTCCCGATCCTCTTCGACGGTGGCCAGGGCTGGCTGAGCCTGACCGATGAGCCCGACCCCCTGGAGAGCGGCGTGGAAATCCACGTCCATCCCCCCGGCAAAAAGCTTCTGGTGATGAGTCTGCTGTCCGGCGGCGAAAAGGCCCTGACCGCCCTGGCCCTGATCTTCGCCCTCTACCTTATCAAGCCCAGCCCGTTCTGCCTGCTGGACGAAACCGACGCCCCGCTGGACGAAGCCAACATCGACCGCTTCAACCGGCTTCTGAAACAGCTCAGCCGGGCCTCGCAAATTATAATGGTCACCCACAACAAGCGCACCATGCAGATCAGCCAGACCCTCTACGGGGTCACCATGGAAACGCCCGGCGTCTCCCGGCTGGTCAGCGTGAATCTGGCGCAAGCGGAGGCTATGACCGCCGATGTTTAAATGGTTTCGCAAAGACAAAAGAGAAGATCCCCAGGAGCAGGTTCCGGCGGACCAGGCCCCTGAAGCCGGGGCGGCTGAACCTGAAGCCCCGGCCGCTGATTCGGCGGCCGGCGAACTGAGGCCCGCGCCGACCGGGGAAGCGCCGCCGGAAGCTCAAAGCCGGGCCGCGGAAAGCCCCCCGGAATCGGGCGACGAGACTGAAGCGGCGCCTGGCGAAAGCCCGGGGGACGGCGAGGAAGATTCGGCCAGAAAGGGCCTTTTCGCCCGTTTTCGCGAAAAACTCTCGGCCACCCGTTCCCAACTGGCCGGGCGCCTGGAGACCCTTCTGGCCTCGGTGCGCAGCATCGACGACGAGCTTCTGGACGAGTTGGAGGAACTGCTCATCACCTCCGACCTGGGCGTCAAAACCACCGCCGACCTTCTCTTCAAAATACGCGGCCAGGTGGCCGGCAAAGAGTTGAGCGACGCGGCGGCCCTGAAGGAGGCCCTGAAAAAACGCATCAGCGAAATGGTCGACCTGCCCCGGCCCGAGCTGCCCCCGGTCAAACCGGTGGTCATCATGGTGGTGGGCATCAACGGAGTGGGCAAAACCACCACCATCGCCAAGCTGGCCCGCCGCTTCCAGGAAAGCGGTAAAAAAGTGCTTCTGGCCGCCGGCGACACCTTCCGTTCAGCCGCGGTCGAGCAGCTCGGCATCTGGGCCGAACGCCTGGGGGCCGACCTGGTTTCCCAGCCCACCGGAGCCGACCCCTCGGCCGTGGTCTTCGACGCCCTTTCCGCCGCCCTGGCCCGGGGGGCCGACATTGTGCTCGTCGACACCGCCGGCCGCCTCCACACCAAAGTCAATCTCATGGATGAGCTCAAGAAAATCAAGCGCGTGGCCGCCAAAGCCCTGCCCGGCTCGCCCCACCACACTATCCTGGTGCTGGACGGCAACACCGGCCAGAACGCCCTGCGCCAGGCCCAGACCTTCAACGAAGCGGTGGGCGTCGATTCCATCATCATCACCAAGCTCGACGGCACGGCCAAAGGCGGGGTCATCGTCTCCATCGCCAACGAACTGAAAATACCCATAACCTTCGTCGGCCTGGGCGAATCCTTCGAAGACCTTCAGCCCTTCGTCCCCCGGGCCTTCGCCGACGCCATCCTCTAGGAGCCTGTAGCGTTAATGATTGGCATATCAAAATTATACTGCGGAACGGTGGAAAGCTCCGACGTCCTGCGTTACGGCGCCCGGTCGGAACGTTTGCCCAGCCATCTGCTGCAGTTCTCCGAAGATAAAAAACCGGTGGTGGTCTGGAATATCACCCGGGCCTGCAACCTCAACTGCGTTCATTGCTACGCCTCGGCCACGGCCGGCCCGGCCCCGGACGAACTGAGCCTGGCCGAGGCCGAAGCCCTGGTCGACCACCTGATCGACTATAAATCGCCGGTGCTGCTTTTCTCCGGGGGCGAACCCCTGGCCCATCCCCATATTTTAAGCCTGATCCGGCGGGCGACCCGCGGCGGAATGCGGGCGGTGCTGTCCAGCAACGGGCTGTTGATCGACCGGGACACGGCCGCCCGCCTGGCCGACCTGGGGCTGTCCTACGTCGGGGTCAGCCTCGACGGGCTGGCCGAAACCCATGACCGGTTCCGCCGCCGGCCCGGCGCCTTCGAGCAGACCGTGCGGGCCCTGGCCCGGGCCCGGGAGGCCGGTTTGAAAGTCGGCCTGCGCTTCACCCTCAGCCGGCGAAACGTGGCCGACCTGCCCGGCATCTTCGATCTGGTGGAACGCGAAGGCCTCCCCCGGGTCTGCTTTTACCACCTGGTGGGCAGCGGCCGGGGGGCGGAGATGGGCTCCGAAGCCCTGAGCCATGAAGAAACCCGGGCCGCCCTGGATCTGATCGTGGCCCGCACCCGGGACCGCCATCAGCGGGGCCGGCCCCTGGAAGTGCTGACCGTCGACAATCACGCCGACGGGCCCTACCTCTACCTCAAACTCCTGGCCGACGGCCAGCCGGAGCGGGCCGCCGAAGTGCTGAAGCTTCTGCGGCTCAACGGCGGAAACAGTTCCGGCCGAGGCCTCGGGGCCATCTCCTGGAACGGGCAGGTCTACCCCGACCAGTTCTGGCGCTCCAAAACCCTGGGCTCGGTCCGCGAGAAAAGTTTCGCGGAAATCTGGCACGACCCGGACAACGAATTCCTCCAGGCTCTGAAGAACAAGAAGGCCCATGTCCAGGGCCGCTGCCGGGAATGTTCCTTTCTGGATCTCTGCGGCGGCAACCTCCGGGCCCGGGCCGAAGCGGCCACCGGCGACCCCTGGGGGGCGGACCCGGCCTGCTATCTGAGCGACCAGGAAATAAGCGCCTTTCCGACTTGAAAGCGACATGGTGAAAAATGACGACCGCAATCCCCATCCGTCCCCGGCGCCTGCGCGGCAGCCCGGCCCTGAGAAAAATGCTTCGGGAAGTGACCCTCAGCCCGGCCGATTTCATCTACCCCATTTTCGTGACCTCCGGGCGGGGCCTTCGCCGGCCCATTCCGGCCCTGGCCGGTCAGTGCCGGCTCTCGCCGGACGAGGCGGCCGCCCTGGCCGCCGAGGTCTGGCGCCTGGGGGTGGGGGCCCTCCTGCTCTTCGGCATTCCCGACTATAAAGACGCGGTCGGCTCTTCGGGCGCCGACCCCGAAGGGCCGGTGCAGGAGGCCATCCGGGCCATCAAAAAGGCTGTGCCGGAAATGCTGCTCATCACCGACGTCTGCCTCTGCGAATACACCGACCACGGCCACTGCGGGCTGATCAGGGAAGGGCTGGTCGACAATGACGCCACCCTGCCCCACCTGGCCGCCCAGGCCCTCAGCCACGCCCGGGCCGGGGCCGATATGGTGGCCCCCTCGGACATGATGGACGGCCGGGTGGCGGCCATCCGGGCCGTTCTGGACAGCGAAGGCTACAGCCGACTGCCCATCATGGCCTACAGCGTCAAATACGCCAGCGCCTTTTACGGCCCCTTCCGCGAAGCGGCCGGCTCGGCCCCCCGGTTCGGCGACCGCCAGAGCTATCAGATGGACCCGGCCCGGCGGCTGGAAGCCCGTTTGGAGGCGGACCTGGATATCGCCGAAGGCGCCGACCTGGTCATGGTCAAACCGGCCGGCCCTTATCTGGACATCATCCGGGAAATCAGGGACCGCTGCGCACGGCCCCTGGCCGCCTATCAGGTCAGCGGGGAATACGCCATGCTGATGGCCGCCGCGGGCGCCGGGCTCCTGGACGAAAAAGCGGCCGCCCTGGAATCGCTGACGGCCATCAAAAGGGCCGGGGCCGATCTGATCCTGACTTACCTGGCCCCCCAGGCGGCCCGCTGGCTGCGCGAGGCTTCATGAAATCCGGCTACCCCACCCTGCCCCCGCCCCGCCTGACGGCCTGGGAAAGCACCCGGGCCTGCAATCTGAGGTGCCGCCACTGCCGGGCGGAAGCCATACCGGAACCCCCGCCGGACGAATTGAGCCACCGGGAGGCCCGGGGGCTTCTGGAGGAACTGGCGGCCTGGCCGCCGCGCTCCATGGTCATCTTAAGCGGCGGGGAACCTCTGATGCGGCCCGACATTCTGGACCTGGCCGCCTACGGCCAGGCCCTGGGCCTGCGCATGCTCCTGTCCACCAACGGCACCCTGGTGGACGCCGGCCTGGCCCGGGCCATGCGGAAGAGCGGCCTGGCCCGGGTCAGCCTGAGCCTGGACGGGCCGGACGCGGCCAGCCACGATTCCTTCCGGGGCCTTGACGGGGCTTTCGAAGGGCTGCGGAAAGCGGCGGCCCACTTCCTGGAGGTGGGCCTGCCGTTTCAGATCAACAGCACCCTGACGGCCGGGAATCTTCACCAGGCCGAAGCCCTGACCGACCTGAGCGTCAAACTGGGCGCGGCGGCCCATCACATTTTCCTTTTGGTGCCGGTGGGACGGGCTGAAAATATGGAAAGGCCCCTGTCGGCCGAGGCCTATGAAGAAGCCCTCAGAAAACTGAAAGAAAGGGAAAGCCGCCTGCCCATCGACTTCAAGGCCACCTGCGCCCCCCAATACCAGCGCCTGGGCCGGGAGACGGGCGGCCCCCAGCGCGGCCGGGGCTGTCTGGCCGGCCAGGGTTTCGCCTTTGTCAGTTCCGTGGGCGAAGTACGGGGCTGCGGATATCTGACGCTGCCGGCCGGCAATATTCGCCAGGCCGGCTTCCGGTCCATTTATGAACATTCCCCGCTCTTCCAGGCTTTAAGGGACCGGAGCCAATACCGGGGCAAGTGCGGGGCCTGTGAATACTGGCCGATCTGCGGCGGCTGCCGGGCCCGGGCCCAGGCGGCCGGCGACTATCTCGGGGCCGAGCCTTTGTGCCCTTACCAACCAAAAGGCAATCTCCAAAAAATCAAACCAGAGGGGCCGCCAGATGGGCAAAGTCAAGCTGGAACGCCTGGATCGGCTGATCCTCAACGCCATCCAGAAAGATTTCCCGGTGGCCGGCCGGCCCTATGCCGTTCTGGCCCGAAAGCTGAACCGTGAATATGATTTGAACCTGGACGAGGCCGAACTGCTGAACCGGGTGCGGGCCCTGAGACGGAACGGCTTCATCCGCCGTCTGGGCGCGGTCTTCAGTCCGGCCCTCCTGGGCTACCGCTCCGCCCTCTGCGCGGCCCGGGTGCCGGAGGACCGCCTGGCGCTTTTCACTGAACTGGTCAACCGGGCCCCGGAAGTCACCCACAATTATCTGCGCGAGGGAGATTTCAACGTCTGGTTCACCTTCACCAGCAACCGTCAGGATAGTTTAGGACTCTTTCTGGAAAATATCAGGCGGGAAAGCGGGGTGGCCGAGATCCATGTTCTGGAATCTGAAAAACTTTTCAAGATCAAGGTTGATTTCAAATTCAGCGAACCGGCCCGGTCCGGCGGTCCGGAGCTTTAAATTTCGCCGCCTTGAGCGAATTTAAAGCTCCCTGGAATATTGGCGGGCGAAATCAGGCCTGATAGCCGCCGTTCTTTTTGAAACCGGCGTAGTGCTTGTTGACGATGCTGATGTAGTTGCGGGTTTCTTTGGGCATTTTCCGGCTGCCGTGGCGGTCCAGATTGCCCGGCCCCCAGTTATAGGAAGCCAGGGCCTGGTTGACGTTGCCGCCGTGACGGTCCAGCATCTTCTTCAAATAGCGGGCGCCGCCCCAGACGTTTTCCACCGGGTTGAAAGGATCTTCCACCCCCAGATCCTTGGCGGTGGCGGGCATAAGCTGCATCAGGCCCTTGGCCCCGACCCGGGAGACGGCCCGGTGGTTGAAATTGGATTCGGTCTTGATGACCGCCTTGACCAGGTCGGGGTCCAGCCCCAGGGCCAGGCCGACCTTGTTGACCAGCTTGTCCAGCTCCTTCATGCTGAAGCCGTCGTCCCGGGCGTCATTTTTCCGGGCGGCCGAGATTTCTTTTTCGGATTCGACCGGCGCGCCCGACGGCTCCGGAACCGCCGGCCCGTTTTTCAGCGCGGCGGTCCGGGCGGGGGCCGCCTGTTCCTCCGCCAGGTTCCGGACCGGCCGCTTCGGGGGGCGGATGAGGCCGTAAGGCATGTTCAGATTGCCGCCCTCCCGGCTTTCGAACAGGCTTTCGCCCGGCCCGGCGGCCCCGGCCGGCCTCAGGTCCAGGCCTTCATTTTTCTGCCGCCGGGAACTCATCTGCCGGGGACTGAAAGTCCGCCCGGTGTCCAGGCCGGCCACGGCGTTTTTCTGGCCCAGGAGATTGCCGAACTGATCGGAAGCCAGAAGGGCCTCCAGGTTCATGCGCTCCACCAGGCCCGCCGCCGAGCCTTCGCCGTTTTGCTCCAGGTCGATCAGGCTGGAAAGCATCTCGGTCTGCAGGCCCGAGGCTCTCAGCCGGGCCAGCCCGCGGGCGGCTTCCCGGTCGACCGCCCCGCCGCCGCCGGCCGACTGCCCGGCCTGGGCCTGGGCCTGAGCCAGGGCGATCAGTTCCTGAAAGCCGGTCCGGCTGCTGCCGGAACCTAAAGCCGGGATGTCCGGGCCCTGGCCGGAGGCGGAAGCCGGGCCCCTTTGGCCGGCCGCCAGCGGATGGCGCCGAAGATTCGGATTGATCTGGGGATCGTTTAACAGCAGACTGATGGAGTTGACATCCAGCATAACCTGTCTCCCTCGTTTTCCAAAAGACAGCCCTGATTGAAGCGAAGCGGCCAGGGGGAAATTTGGGCGACTTGTCCGAAGCCGGGGCGTCGGAATTTTGTCGCCGCTTTGCCTGGGCTCCTATAGAGCAATTTGAATGCCAATCTTGACAAAATTACGCCGAGACCGCTTCGACCTCTTGGCCCACGGGCTGGAAGCCCTCCTGGACCGTCCGCTGATCTGGCTCCTGCCTTTTTATCTGGCCGGCATCCGGGCGGGGTGGCGCTCGGGCGGCGGGCCGGCGGCCTCCGCTCTCGGCGCGGCTCTGGCCCTGGCGGCCCTGTTCTTTGCGCTGCAAGTCCCGCCCCTGGCCTCTATCCGGAAATATTCTTTTCTGCTTCTGGGGCCGGCGGCCCTGTTCCTGGGCTGGGGCCTCTGCGCCCGCTCCCTGGCCCCGCCGGATCAGCCGGACCATCTGGTCAATTTCACCTGCGAGGCCGGTCACTGTGATCCGGTCATTCTGGGCGGCCTGGTGGCCGAGGGCTCCGGCGGCCGCCCGGGGCGGAACTACAGCCTGATAATCGACGCCCGGGAAATCATCGTGCCCGGCGAAGACGGCCCCCTCTCCCGGAAAGCGGTCTTCGGGCTGGCCCGGGTCAGCGTCGGGCAGCGGCCCCTGGTCGAGGTCGGGGATTATCTGCGCCTGCCGCTTATTTTGCGGAAGCAGAGCGGCTATAAAAACCCCGGCTCTCCGGACCCCGAAAAATACTGGGGCGCCCAGGATATCTGGGTGGGCGGCTTTGTCAAATCGCCGGCCATGATCAGCTCCTGGCCGGAGGCCGGCCGGGCCGGCGCCTGGTCCCGCTGGCGGAGCCGGGCCCTCCGATTTATTGAAGAGCGGGTGCCGGCCCCGGCTTCGGGCATTCTGGCCGCTCAACTGGCCGGGCGGCGAAACGCGGTGGCGCCTGAAGTTGAAGAAGATTTCCGGGCCCTGGGGCTCAGCCACCTTTTGTCAGTTTCAGGCCTCCATCTGGGGGTCTGGTACGGGCTCTGTTTCTGGCTGCTGCGTCTGATCCTGAAACGGATCGGGCCCCTGGCCGGGCGGATCAAGGCCGATCCGGCGGCCGCCTTTCTGGCCCTCTGGCCGGCCCTTTTCTACGCCGGCCTGGTGGGGGCGGCCTCGCCGGTGATCAGATCGGCGGTGATGATCAGCGCGGCGGTTCTGGCCGCCCTGGCCCTCAGGCGGGGCGACCCCTGGAATATTCTGGCCGCCGCGGCCTGGGTCCTCTTGCTGCTGGAGCCCTACCGCCTCCTGACCGCCTCGTTTCAGTTGAGTTTCGTGGCCACGGCGGCCATGCTGGCCGTCTTCAGCCGCCGCCCCGGGGAGGAGCGCCGGCCGCCGTCAATTCCCCGGTCCCTCTGGACCAGGCCTCTGAATAGGGCCTGGCTGGCCGAACTGGCCGGCCGGCTGAAACAATCAGGGCCGGCCCCGGAACACGGCCCGGCCCCGGACGGCCGGCGCTCTTTTTTCCGCGGGGCCCTGCTGGCCGCCCTGGCCGGCACCCTGGGCACCGCGCCGGTGGTCATCTGGCACTTCGGCCGCCTGCCCCTGGCCGGCATCGCGGCCAATGTCGTCTTTACGGCCCTCCTGTCGTTCTCCGTTCTGCTGCCGGGCCTCTGTTCCCTGGCCGTGCTGCCTCTGAGCCCCGAACTGGCCGGCTGGCTCCTGGGCTGGGCCGGGACCATTCTCTCGGCCCTGCTGCCGGTTCTGGGCCTGGCCGCCGACCTGGCCGGGCCAGGCTGGCTGCTGCCGGCCCCGGGCCCCTGGCTCCTGCTGGCCTGGTATCTGGCCGGCTGGCTGATTCTGCGCAGCCCCCGGCCCTGGAAAATCCGTCTGGCGGCCGGCGGCCTGATTCTCTTTCTGGGTTTCCTGCCGGGCCTCGTCAGCGGCCCGGGGGAGCGCGGGGTTCTGCGTTTCACCGTCCTGGATGTGGGGCAGGGTTCCTCTATCCACCTCAATCTGCCCGACGGCCGCCAGATGCTGGTCGACGGCGGGGGCACCTACCAGGGCGACCCCGGCGAGACGGTCATCACGCCCTACCTTTTGCGCCGGGGCCTGAGCCGCCTGGACGTCAGCGCCCTGACCCACCCGGACCAGGACCATCTCAAAGGCCTGGTCCTGGTCAATAAAAATTTCCGCCCCCGGGAAATCTGGGACGGCCCCTGGCCGGAAAACATTTCGCCTCTCTACGAAAATTTCAGGCTGGGTTCGCCGGGCAGCCGGCGGCCGCCCCTGGCCGAACTGTATGCCGGCCGGGATTTCGGCCCGGCCCGGGTCACCCTCCTGTGGCCGCCGCCGGACGACCACTGGCCGGCCAGGCCGCCCGGCAGCAAGTGGGTCAACGACCACGGCCTGGTTTTTCGGGTCGCCTGGGGCGGGACCAGCTTTCTGATCACCGGCGACATCGGCCTCGATACTGAAAAAAAGATGGCGGAACTGTACGGCGACCGCCTGCGCTCCACCGTCCTGATGGGGCCTCACCACGGCAGCGCCTTTTCCCTCAGCGAGGAATTCCTGAAGGCCGTCCGCCCTCGATGGGTGGTTTTCGCCGCCGGACGAAACAACGCCTTCAACATGCCGCATCCCGAAACTGTTCAGAGAGCCAGGGCGGCCGGCGCCGAAATCTGGCGGACCGATCTCCAGGGCGCGGCGATTTTCGAAGCCCGGGAAAAAGACGGGCGGCGGCCGGTCCGGGTAAAGGATTTTTCAAATAATTCCCTGGCCGTCATTAATTGAAGAAAAAAAGACCGTTCCGCAAAAAAAAATTGACGCAAATCAAGGCCCGGGGCCCAGGGAGGTCTTATATTGGAATTATGGAAAGCCAGCCGGGGAGGTCAAAGGTGTCAGCCATTTTAAAAAAAACGGAAAATGAAGTTCGGGACATTATTGAAATAAATGAAGAGCTGTGCGACGGCTGCGGCCGCTGCCTGACGGGCTGCGCCGAGGGCGCCCTGGCCCTGGTGGACGGCAAGGCCAGGCTGGTCAGCGATGTTTACTGCGACGGCCTGGGGGCCTGCCTGGGGCATTGCCCCACCGGCGCCCTGAAAGTTATCCGCCGTTCGGCCCCGGCTTTTGAGGATCACGCCGCGGGTCTTTCTTACTGGCCCATTCAACTGAGGCTGGTTTCGCCGCAGGCCCCGGCCTTTGACCGCCCGGTGCTGACCCTGGCCGCCGACTGCAGCGCCTTCACCGGCCCGGCCTTCCACCGGGTCTTCCTGACCGAAGCTTATCCCCTGGTCAGGACCTGCCCCAAGTTCGACGAGGCGGAGCCCCAGATCGACAGGCTGGCGGCCATTCTGACCGCCCATCCGGCGATAGAAGAAATCCGGGCGCCGATGATGAGCGTGCCCTGCTGCGGGGCTTTGGCCTATATCGCCACCCAGGCCGTCAAAAAAGCCGGCCGGGAAGGCCGGGTCCGCCTGCGCCTCTGGCTGGTCAGCCCCCGGGGGCAGGTCAGCGAGGAAGATATCCGCTGAAAAGCGGTATAAGGTACTATTGAAAACATATTGAAGGGTGATTAAATTCGTTAAAAGACAGGCGTTCCGAAACGGAGCGGGAAAGGGAGGCGTTTATGGCCGTTACCATGTGCCCCGGCCAGAATACGGCTTTCTGGCGGCCCGGAGACATATTCGAAATCACCTGCCCCAACTGCGGCGCGGCGGTGGAGTTCTTCAAAGACGAGGCCCGGCGGCGCTGCCCGGGCTGCGGCCAGGTCTTCGCCAACCCCAAGCTCAACGAGGGCTGCGCCCAATGGTGCCGGTTCGCCGACCAATGCCTGGGCCTGAACGACGAAGTCCGCCGGGACAACGAGGCGGCCCGGGGAAAGACGGGCCAAGGGAAGCCTTAAAGCTCTTCGTATAAGTGCTCAACAGATTACGGGTTTAAGGTCATGAACTAAGGCTGAAATAGCAACCCACAAGGTGACCGTGAATCCGCAACAATTTAAGATAAAAGAGAAAATTACAAATTTCTTTAGAGTGGCATCATTTTCTGCTCCTACTGCCAGAAATTGAAGCCCGACCGAAATAAGATTAAAAGCGCCACACGATAATGCAAAGCATAGCAATTCAAAAACATCCATATATCCCACTAAGTCATAAGTCATGAACCTCAAGACGCCGTATACAGACAATAAACCGCCAAAAGCTATCAGCATTGGAGAATAATTATCATTGTATTCAGTCGATTAACAAAAATCCAAAGCGATTTGTGCTTTCATCATGACTTTTAACCACCTGAACCGGATAACCAACATTATGAGCGGTTTGATAGATATCAATACCCATAGCATCAGCCCCTGGCCGTGACTTGATTTTATTAATACATTTTGAACGTGTACCTTCAGCAGAACAATCCTTGCATAAAAGACATGAACTATATTGCAAAAAAAATACTATGTAATAACATGCAAGAAACACTTCTCGTTCTAATTCATAAATTCTTATCAATAGTTCAAGATCATCCTCGCTGCTTGCGGACTGTCTATTAAAATGAAAAATGACCGCATTTTCATATTCATGAATCATTGTACGGCATTCTTCAACGGAAGGCACGGCGGGAGGACAACTGCCATTTTTTCCATAATTTTTACAGCCGAATTGACAATGGAATCTAACCCATTGTGAAACAATTATATCCCTTTGGGGAACTATCCATTTATAATCAGTAAAACCATGTTGTTTTACAATTTTGTCAATTTGTTCGTTCATATTTATTCTTCCAGGTTGTTTTTATGAAATTACAAAAAACTTCAATTTATAGAAGTCTTTTTATTCTATATTCATTGAATATTTTTGTCAATGATTTTTTAAAAAAATGTCAGAGCCTGTTCTATATCTTTACAAAACTCAAAAGCGGAAGTATAATGGAATAAAATAACAGAAAATGCGGAAACGGTATGAGAGCAGTTTATCCAAGCGGTATCACGCGGGAACAATTCCCGGTGACAGAATACTATCTGTAGTAAGCCCGAAAGGCGGCACGCCCCAGAACATACGGCCTGTATAATATTTTTTGCGCGGTTCTGTATGTTCTCAAAGAAGGCGGTACGTAGCGCGGTTTGCCGCATAATTTTTCCAAGCGGAATATCGTGTGCCACTGTTACCAAATAGGGAACGCGGCGGGTAAAAACGGTGAAGCCCCGCTGTTTGACCGGGTTTTACAGGAACCGGTCCTGTCCGGACGGGTGATATGCGGGTGCGAACCGAAAACAGCAATGGTAATCATAGACTCCAAAAGTGTTAAGAACACCGATATGGCCGAAGAAAAGGGGTATGTCGCGGGAAAAAAACTTCAGGGGTAAAGCCGCGCGCCGCCGTTGATACCTGCGGACTGCCGCATGCGGTCTGGGTGACACCGGCAAACGTGAGCGGCCGGGACGGGGCGGTTGAAATGCTGCGCAAATGCGCTCCCAACCTGTCAAAAGCGGCGAAAACAAAACTTCGCCGGTGCCGTGACGGTGCTTATTGGCGCGGAAGCGGAGGTGATTAAACGCAATGAGCTTCATAAATTTGTCGTGCTCCCCAGGCGGCGGATGGCCCAGCGCACGTTTAGGTGGCTGAAAAAGTTTCGCCGTCTCTGGAAAAACGGCGAACGCAAGATTCATACCACGCTGCAAATGACGGTTCTTGCGTTTATTTCGCTGTTTCTAAAGAGATATTAAATAGGCTCTAAGAAACCCCTCCCGTTTTCTGTATGATGTGTGTTTGGCCTATGCATTATACCAGATTTGGGCAGGGGTTTCTTTATTTTGCCGAACTCACGTTGATCCAATAATTCTAGAGCATTACCGAAAAAATGCACCGTAGGGTTTCATAAAAATCTGTCAACCTATTTCAGGACTTGACCGAGGGCTAATGACTGCCCATGTACGAGGGCTAACGGCTCCCCGCACACGAGAGGCAATATAGCCCGTGCGTGAGAGACAGTATAGCCTGCATATGAGAGTCAGTATGACTCTCACAGACGGGCTAATGACTGCCCTCATACGAGGGCTAATAGCTCCCCGCGCACGAGAGGCAATATAGCCCGTGCGTGAGAGACAGTATAGCCTGCATATGAGAGTCAGTATGACGCTCACAGACGGGCTAATGACTGCCCTCATACGAGGGCTAATAGCTCCCCGCGCACGAGGGTTAATAGCTCCCCGCGTCCATCAAAAATAGGATTTGCCCCGTTTGGGAGACACCATTAAGCAACCCGCCTTGAGTTAAACATATAGTGCTTCTCCCCAAAAGGTATCAATTCAAAACTGTGGCAATATACCGATCATTGG
>JAISFR010000103.1 GCA_031263565.1 Candidatus Adiutrix sp.
AGGCTTCCGGTGGGCAACCAGAACGAAAAAGAGCTTGACGAAAATGGAAAACCGCTGGGCGGAGATCAGAAAACATACCACGAGGACGGGTCTTTACGTTCTGAGGTTTTATATATTGACGGGCTGAGAAGGGGTTTGATGATTTTTTACTACCCCAATGGCAACGTGCAGTTCGAGATCCCCTATAAAAACGGAATCATTGACGGGGTTGCGAAAAGGTACAATAAAGCTGGTAAAATCAGGCAGGAATCAACTTTTGAAGAAGGGCTTTTGAATGGCCCTGATAAAACTTATAATGGGCTTGATGTTTTGATGTATGAATGTGACTATATGCACGGGGTGAAGGATGGACCAATAAAGTCATATAGCAATGAAGGCATATTGATCATGGAAGGCATGTTTGTCAAAGGGCTGCCCAATGGGTTGTGGCGTTTTTATGATAAACATGGGAAGCTAAAAGACGAAAAATATTATGATAAAGGGCTTGCAAGGAAAATGCAGGTGTTTGATTTGAGAGAACCTAAATAAACTGGAACTGCGAAGCGATGGACTTTTTATCTTCAATCGGCCTGTTGGGCGGCCCGAGGGCCTATTTAGGGCTGCTGGTGGCCATTCCGGTTCTTTTGATCCTGATCTACATTCTATACGGGCTGGGGACGGCCCTGGCGATGCTGGGCGGCCGCTGGAAAACCCGGATCATCAGCGGCCGTTTAGAATCTTTGGGCAAAATTGTCGACTCCGCGTCAGTCAATACTTTTTTAAATGTGACCATCCATCTGGACGGCCAGCCCCGGCCCACCCTGTTCAAAAAACTTAGCTTGGGCCCTTATCTGCGGAAGACCAACGCCTTGCGGCTGGGGGGCCGGTATATCCTATTGGCGCGCGGGAAAGGCCTGGACGGGGGCCAAATCAGGGTGCTGGCCCTCTCCACCGGCCGGACGGTCCACTGCGCCAAAAAAGACATCCTGGCCCTTGGGCGGCTTGAGGGGGCTCAAATATTCTTTCTGGCCCTCATCTGCGGCCTTCCGGGGGGCATATTCCTGGCGCCCCGCTTCGCCGGCGGCGCGCCTGAACTTGCGGACCTGATAGCGGCCGGCCTGGCCTGCGGGCTGATTCCCGCCGGCGCTCTTGCCGGCCTTTTTATCATGGCGGCCGCCAAAATGTCGCGCCAGGCCAAGGCCAGACTGGAACAATTCGCCCGAACCTGGCGTATCGATGACGAGGCCGTCAGAACCAAAGCCCTGCCCCCGCTGGCCGCCGGATATGAACGATCGCCGATCGTATCCCTTGTCTTCCTGCTCCTTTGGTGGTGGTGGGTGGTGCGGCAGGGCCATGCGGACGAACTGGAGAATATAATCGTATTCCTTGGCGGCCTGCCCCTTTTGTGCTTGCCTTTCCACATTCTCCGCAAAATCCTGATCGGCCTCACCACGGCGGCCTCCGCCGCGCCCCGGCCCGAGATGAGACGCCTTAGAATCATTGAGGCCGGCGAAGCCAAAAAAAAGGCCGACGGCTCCATTTATTTTAAAAACGTTGTTTTTGAGGATCCGTTTTCAGGGGCCAAAAAGAAGGTCAAAATATTGTCGCCCGCCGCCAACCTGATCAAAGAGGGCTTGCTTGATCAGGGCCTGGACGGCCTCTGGATGATCCAGGAGGGGAAAGCCGGGCACCCGGCCGTGGAAGAAAGCCACGGCTCGCTGAAAGTTGCGGCCTATATTGAAGATTTGAAAAGCCGTCAAATTTGCCTGAACCTGACTGATGTTTTACGGCTCTACAATTACAAGCCCTTTATCTCGCCGCTGACCGCCGGGCTGGCCGGCGCTTTCATCGGCACGGCGCTCATAATTCATAATACAGGCTATGCCCCGGTCTGGGTTGATTTTCTATGGCTGATTCCGGCGACGGCCCTGCCTGTTTCAGCCTTGATAATGGCTCGCCGACGAATAGTCGCCGCCGTCGGCCGTTGCCTGCAAAAATGGACGGCCATCAACCAGGCCGGCTCGCAGCCCTGTGAATTGACGTTCAAAGGCTGAGGCTTCATGACGCAGATGGCTTGACAGCCCACGTATCCAAAATAAATTTTGTCAATCCCGGAAAGGCCTTGAACTGGCATTTTTCGGGCACAAAAAATGCCGCATTGCGCGGCGAAGGTAAGCAAATATGGATAGTTTTGGCTGTAGATGGGTAAAAAGAGGACAAATTCAGGCGGGTTTATTCAATCAGGGGAGTATATTGCAATATTAGTGCCAAGGCTGAGGGCGAGGCCCTGAAAAACCGGGCGAAGGCCCGGGGGCGGGGGCCTGACAATGGCGGGGCTTATGGCCGCGGCGCACGCAGCCGGTTGATAACGCCTACGTCTAAGCGGCGGAAATAAAGTACGCCCGATTATAAAAATAGCCGGTCGCCCCGGAGATGGCGACGGAGCGGAGCGACCGGTCAGGTCGGCCAATCCGTCCCCTGCCGGGCAAAAATCGCCCTTTTTGCCCGGCTACGACCAGAGCACTTGAAGCTGGAAAGCTACTTTAGAGAATTGCGCCTCAGCCAGAACATTCAAGAATATGTTGCCAGACCGGCCTGAATATGTTGAAATAAGCGGAACAAGAAGCTGGGAATTGAGCCGCCCCTGCCGTTCCCGGGAAACTATACCAATTTAAGCCAAAAGACATCAGCGAAAAATAAATGAAAGCGAGGTAAGCTGTGAAACATCATCTACTCGGAACAGCCCTGTGGCTGGCGGTCGCCATTGGGCTTTTAAACGCTCCCCCGGCCCGGGCCCAAGTTCTCGGCCCAGTGATCTATTCGGAACGCGGGGCCAGTCTCAGCCAGAATTTTTCCCCGCCGGGCTTCCTGTCGGAGGTCTCCCTGCAGGCCGCGGCTGTGGAGGGCACGACCCGGAAGGATTTGGACTGCGGATACCCGGGCGGCACGGTTTTGGAAGTGGAAGGCAGCCTGACGGTGGGCAGCGGGTCGTACAAGGTTGAATTCAAACACCAGGGTCAGGTGAGCCTGAAGCTGGAGGCCAAAGACGGCTCGAACTCCGAGGGCCAGGGCCTGGTGACGGTCGGGGCCCAAGGCAAATTGACCTATGAAGTCACAGCCGGGCAGGCCCAAAATGTGGTCATGAGCTTAAAGGTGAGCCCTCCGGCCGCCCCGGACTCCGCCGACTCCGAGCCGGCAGTCGGCGGGCCGGCGAAGTGAGAAATATTCGCCCGGCCCGGCGCGGCCTGGCTTCAGTCGCCAAAAATGACCCTGAATTATGAAAACGCCGAATCGGGCGAGGTAGTGACGGGACTGGAAAATTTACTGGACGGGAAACTGCCGCCGGAGGCCGCCAGGGCGGTCGGCGAGGCCGGCGGCCGGCTGGCCCTGGTGGGCGGCCGGCTGCGGGACCACCTTCTTTCGACGCCCTCCGCCCCGGCTTCAGCCGGAAAAACCGACGAATACGACCTGGTGGCCTTCGGCCTGGAACTGGAGACCCTGGCCGGGCTTTTCGGCCATTTCGGGCCGGTCCGCCTGGTCGGGCGGCGCGGCGCCCTGGCGGACGAAAAGGAGCCCGCCCTGGTCCATCTGCGCCTGGGCCGCAATTTGCTGGAAATCAGCCCGGCCAGGCGTCTGGGCGGCCGGCGGGCGGTGTTTTCCAAAGAGGCCGGGCCCCTGGAAGACGCCCTGTGCCGCGATTTTACGGTCAACGCCCTTTATTACGACCCGTTGACCAGGAGCCTGGAAGATCCGCTGGGCGGCCTGGAGGACCTGGCGGCCCGGCGGCTGAGGCCCTGCCATCAACTGGCTCTGGAGCTGGACCCCCTGAGGCTGATGCGGGCCGTGAGCCTGATTTCCCGGCTGGGGTTCAGCCCCGGCCGGGAACTCTCGGCCGCAGCGCGGCGTTGCGCCGGGCTGCTCTCCGCCGTACCCCGGGACCGCCTCTGGCCCGAGTGGCACAAATGGGCCGGGGGGCGCTGGCCTCATCTGGGCCTGGATTTCATGGAAAAGAGCGGCCTGCTCGCTTTCTGGCCGTCGCTGGCCGCCCTGGCCGCCACCCCCCAGAACCCCCGCTTTCACCCTGAAGGCGATGTCTGGCGTCACACCGTGCTGGTGGTCAGGGCCATGTCGGAACTGGAACTGCCGGCCTCGGCCCGCCGGCCGCTTTTGCTGCTGGCGGCCCTGCTGCATGACCTGGGGAAACCCCTGGTCACGGTTTTCGAGGGCGGACGCCTCATTTCCAAAGGGCACGCCCAGGCCGGGCTGAAACCGGCCCGGGAATTCCTGGAAGGCCTCCGGGCCCCGCTCCACTGGCGCAAGCCCATCCTCAAACTGGTGGAACGGCACATGGACCTGGCCTTCCGGGCCATCACCCCCAAAGCCCTGCGCCGCCTGGCCCGGCGCCTGGCCCCGGAAGTCGCCCTGACGGAATACTGGGCCCTGGCCGCCGCTGACTGGAACGGGCGCGGGCCGGGCCTGGGCGGCTTTCCCCTGACCCTGGCCGAATTTCTGGAACCCCTGGGCGGCGCGGATCAGGCGCCGCCGCCGCTATTGATGGGGCGCGATATTCTGGCCGCCTTCCCCGTAAGTCCCGGCCCGGCGCTGGGGAACCTCTTGCGGCGGGTGGAAGAGGCCGCCGACGAGGGGCTGCTGAAAAGCCGCGAAGAGGCCCTGGCCTACGTCGGCCGCCTGATAGACAACGGCTTGGGCTCCTGACCCGGCTGCCGTTCGCCTTTGTTTCCAGGCCGACCCTCAATGGCCTTTTTTGATCTCCAGAAGCCGCCGGACCTGTTCCGGACTGCTGTCTTCGGGCAGCCCCAGGTTCCTCAAAATCTCCATCCTGACCTCCCTGAGATAAGCCTGGCGGTCAAAGTTTTCCGCCGGGGCCGGCTCTGGCCGGGGCGGGCCTTTCTTTTCTTCGGTCATCCTAAATGGCTCCTTTCAGGGCCGGGGCAGGCCCAGTTCGGCGATGAGTTCGGCCCGGCCCAGTTCCTGGAGCGCGGCCGCCCGCCGCCGCCGCCGCTCTTCCGGCTCGGGCCTCGGCGGCGGGGCCGGGCGGGGGTAGGGCCGTCTCAGTATTTTACGGTAAACCGCCGCCAGATCTTCCTCCACCTCCCGGGCCGTCTGAGGCCGGTCGGCGATCTTATCAGCCAGGGCCCGACGGAAAAAATCGGCCAGCGGCGGGGCAATGGGCGCCTTGGGCCGGGGGCCGGCCAGATAATGCTCCAGGGCCTGGCCGGCAATGGACCCCATTTCCCAGGGGCGGCGGCCGATGAAGCACTCCAGGGCGGTCAGGCTCAGGGCCCAGAGATCATCGCCCGGCCCCGGGCCGCTCCGGCCGAGGGCCGCTTCCGGGGAAAAATACTGCGGGGTGCCCAAAAGGCGGGTGCTGGAAAAACGGGTGGCGTCCTGGCTGGAGGCCGGGCGGCTCTGGTCGGCCGCCAGGTTGGCGGACGGCAGGCTCAAAGGCCCGTAGTCGCCGATCAGCACCCGGCCGCCGTTTTCCACCAGCACGTTGCGGGGCTTGATGTCCAGCCGGCTCAGGCCCAGGCTGTGGGCGTAGGCCAGGCCCCGGGCGATTTGGATGAAACTGTCCAGCAGCCGGTGCAGCACGGCCTCCTCCGGCCCCTCATAGAGAGGCCCGCGCCCCAGGCCCATAAAGGTCCACAGATCGTGGCCGTCGATAAAATCCTGAAAAATGAGCGGCTGATTCCGAAAGAGCTCCACATGGTCGCAACCGACCAGATTGGGATGAAGGCCCGGCGTCAGCCAGGCCACAGCTTCGTCAATGAACGCCCGGCGCGGCAGGCGGTCCAGAGTGGCCGGCAGCGGCAGCTTGAGGGCCAGCGGACGGCGGCTGTTCTCCAGATCCTCCATCTGGGAAACCAGGCTCAGGCCGCCCCGGCCCATGGGGCGGACGACCCGATAGCGCCCGGCGACAATCTGGCCGGGACGAAGATCCAGCCACAGGCGGCCCACCAGAAGGTCGTCGGCCGGGGATTCCTGGCCGGGCGGAATAATGGTGGGGGCCTGGTCACTGGCCGGCAGAAGGTGGAAAACGCCTCCGCATTTCAGGCAGATGGTGCGATGGCCCAGGTTGGCCCGGCTTAACTGGTAGCGGGCCTGACAGGCTGGGCATCGGCTGCGGGTCTGGGAGCTCATATCAAAAGGTCATCCCGCTCGGCGGCTTTCAGCAGGGCTTTTTTCAGGCTTTCGGCCGTCTGGTGGAAAATGGCCGGGTCATCCACCAGGGCTTCGTCCAGGGTCTCGGCCAGATGCTCCGGAGCGTCGGGCAACAGTTCCTTCAACGGGCGGGGCGAATCGCTCATGACCACCTGCCAGGGGTCTCGGCCCTCGGGAAATTCCCGGGGGTATTCGCCGGTCAGGAGTTTGTACAGGGAGGCCGCCGCGGCCCAGACATCCACCTCCGGCCCGGCGTATTTGAAATTCATGGCCTGCTGGCGGGGCATGGTGGCCGGAGAGCCGGCCACCGTCCCGGTGCGGGTGTCGCAGGAGCCGCCCCGCCCGTGAAATTTGGCCACCCCGATGTCGGCGATTTTGGGGGTCAGGCCGTCGAAGCCGCCGAGAAAGATGTTGGCCGGCTTCAGGTCCCGGTGGACCAGGCCCACGGCGGTCGCGCCGGCCGTGCCGTCGGGCTCGGCGGCGGCCAGGCGGACCTGGTGGAGATAGCTCAGGCCGTCGAGGGCCGGCAGGATGATGGCCAGGGCCCGCTCCACCGACAGGCGCCCCCCGGCCGCCAGCCGGGCCTCTTCGGCCGAGCCGCCTGAACAGTATTCCATCAGGGCGAAATAGGCGCCCCCGTAACGGCCGGATTCAAACATCCGGGCCACGTTGGGGTGGGAGAGGGCCCGGCCCAGGGCCGCCTCCCGCAGGAAACTCTTCCTGGCCCAGTCATTGTCGGAGACCGAGGGCGGCATGACTTTCAAGGCCAGCCGGCTTTCGCTCTTTTTGCGGGTGGCCAGGAAAACGGCCGAAGTGGCCCCCCGGCCCAGGGTTTTGACCACCCGCAGGCTCTTGAGGGGCGCCAGGCCGCCCAGGCGCCGGCCCAGCCCGGCCTGCAGCAGTTTCAGCGCGGCCACGGGGTTGGCCCGGCAGTTTTCGCAAAGGGCGTCGGGCGCCCGCAGGGTGGTGGCCCGGCTCAGGGGGCCGCCGCAATTGGCGCAGCCCAGACTGACCTGGTGCGAAGTTTTTTCCAGAGCCGCGTCGGCCAACAGCACCCTCAGGCGCAGGGAGCCGGCGGCGATGATGTCCCCGTCGGCCAGTTCCACCCCCGGCCCCTGAAGGGCCTGGCCGCTGTCCGGGCGGGGCCGGGCCGGGTCGCGCCGGCCCACCAGCAGCCCGTTGAGCCAGGTGCCCCCCAGGCTGCCCAGATCCCGGATGACCGCCCGGCTGCCGCCCAGTTCGATCACCGACTGGAAGCGGGACAAAGCCGGCGAGTAATCCCCGGCTTCGGGCTTCACCACGCAGCGGTGGTCACGGCCGATCAAAATGGCCTCGGGCCCGGTGAACTCCCAGGCGCCGCTCAGGCCGGCCTCGGCCGTCAGGATCAGTTTTAAGGGGTTGGCCCCGGCTGTTTTCATGCGCCGCCCAAATGCCCGACCGTAAAAATCAGGTCCCTGATTTTGACCATAAAACATAACAGGCTAAAGGTCAACGTGACATAAGCCCTTCCTCGGCCCAGGCTATGATCTCCCCGGGGGCGGCCGTGGCCGTGCCGACCTTGCCGACCACCACCCCGGCGGCCAGGTTGGCCAGGCGGGCGCCCACGGCCAGGGGCGCCGCCAGAGCCAGGGCGGCGGCCATGACCGCCGCCACCGTGTCGCCGGCCCCGGTGACGTCAAAGACTTCCCGGGCCTGGGAGGGCAGGAGGACCGGCGGGGCCGAAGGCCCCTCCAGAAGCATCATGCCGTCTTCGCTGAGGGTCACCAGAAGATTCTCCAGCCCGCTTTCAGCCATGACCCGGCGGCCGGCGGCCGTCAGCTCGGCCCGGCTCGACAGGTCTTTGAGCCCGGCGGCCTGGGCCAACTCGGCCCGGTTGGGGGTGGCCAGGGTGGCCCCCCGGTAGCGGCCGTAGTCGGCGCCCTTGGGATCCACCACCACCGGCCGCCCGGCCGCCCGGGCCAGGCCGATCACCTGGCTCAATATTTCATCGGGCAGGCAGCCTTTGCCGTAATCCGACAGCAGCAGGGCCCGGGCCCGGGGCAGTTCCTCCCTGACGGCGGCCAGAAAATCTTCCGCCGCCCGGCCGGAGAGGGGCTCTTCAGCCTCTTCGTCGAAGCGCACCACCTGCTGGATGCCGGCGATAATGCGGGTCTTGACGCTGGTGGGCCGCCCGGGGTCGTCTATGAAGCGGGGGGCCGGCAGGCCGGCCTCGGCGAAGAGATTTTTCAGGAGCCCGGCCTTCCGGTCCCGGCCGGTGACGCTGACCGTCAGGGGCCGGGCGGCGAGGGCGCCCAGGTTTTTAACCACGTTGCCCACGCCGCCGGGCATCATCAGGCATTTTTTGACCCTGACCACCGGCACCGGGGCCTCCGGCGAGATGCGCGTGGCCTGGCCGTAGATGTAGCGGTCGACCATGATGTCGCCGACGCACAGGACCGGCAGGTCTTTCAGCCGGCTCAGGAGTTCCAGGGCGGCTTCCATTCAGTGGACCTCGAAGCGCAGATTTTTTTGGGCGAAGTCCCGGAAGCCGGGTTGGGCGTCCTGAAGGGCCATGGCCGCCAGGGCCGCCGGGCTGTCCGCCGGCTCTTTCCAGGCGCGGACGGGCGCCGGAGTCCGGCGGGTGAAGAAGGCGGTTTCGACCAGGAAGTTGAGGTCGCCCTGCACCGGCTGATAGTAAAGGCCCCCGGGCGACGGGCCGCCCCCCCCGCCCGGGGCCGGGGGCCGGTCATATTTGACGGCCACCGGCATGAAAAGGCCCTTTTCATGAAGTTCGCGGAAAACCCGGCCGGGCCGGGGATAGTGGTTGAAATTCTTGTTGAGGTGGCTGATTTTCTCCGGGGGCCGGTCGCGCAGGCGGAAGCTCTCCACCACCACGTCCCGGCCGAGCCGCGGATCATAGGCGCAGAGGCCGCCCTTGATGGGGCGCTCAGGATTGTTGGCCACAATCTCCATGCTCATGCCGTAGCCTTTCTCGCCCAGGGCCAGGGCCAGGCCAAGGGTCCCAAAGTCCAGGGCCCGGGTCAGGTAGCCCAGATCCTCTATATTATAGGAAACCAGGTCGGCGGCCTCGTCCAGCAGCCCGAAGTAGGCCGCCTGACTCAGGCGGCGGACCCGCCCGGCGGCGTCGAGATGGTAGACCTGCCGGTCCATGGTCTTCTGCATGGCCATCTGCCCGTGGTTGTGCAAGCGCCGGGCGGTCCGCGGATCAAAGCGCCAGCGCCCGTCCCGGGGGCTCAGGCCGGGGAAGGCCCGCTGCGCCAGGAGTAGAAAATTTTCCGGGGGCAGCCCCAGAAAGGCGCTCTTAAGCAGCCGGGCCTGGATTTCTTTTTGGGAGGCCTCGTTGACCACCAGGAGCATTTTCTGGCGGGCCAGCACCCGGCCCGGGTCCAGGCCGGCCTCCTCGGCCAGGGCCCTGATTTCAAAAATCAACTGGCCCAGGTGCCGGGCGCCCAGGGTCAGCGGCAGGAGGTCGCGCCCGGCGGCCCTGGCTTCCGGCAGCCGATGGGGCCTGATGAGGCATTTGGGGCCCATGTTCAGGCGAACGGCCTCGCCGGCGGCGGCGTGTTCCCAGAAGACCAGGCCGTCGAGCACCGCCCGGCGGGCCTGATCTTGCAGACGGCCGTCAAGCCGGTCTTCCAGGACCATGAGATTCCGGGGCGCTTCCAGGTCCTCCAGATGGGGGTAGGCGTTGTAGTCCCGGCTGACGGCCTCGACCTCGGCCAGGCTCAGGCCGGCGAAATGTTCGTCGGCCAGGCGGCGGCAGGATTCCAGGTAGCTGGCCTGGCTTTGCAGATCGAGTTCCGCCGGCCCCGGCCGGCGCCCGGTCCGGGCCGGGGCTGAATCGCCGCTCGTTTCCATGGCTCTTTCAGCCCAGGGTTTTCTCGAAGATGGCCTGGGCCGCGGCCACGGCCGGGCTGCCCGCGCCGGTCAGAAGGGAGGTCGGCCGGGCCGCCTGATCGGCCTCGTAGATGACCAGGTCGTCGGGGATGACCCCGGCCAGTTCCATTTTTTCGGCCGAGATGATGTCCAGGGCCTCCTGGCTGACCTCGCCGCGAACCCGGTTGAGGATCAGGTGGCGGCGCTTGACGGTGATTTTCAGTTCATCCACCAGGTTCCAGATGCGCTGGGCGGCGATCAGCCCCCGGCGGGAGGCGTCGGAAACCACGAAAAAAACGTCCATATAGCGGGAGGTCAGGCGGGAGATGTGCTCCATGCCGGCCTCGTTGTCGATGACCTGATAGGGATAGTTCTTCAGGGCCTTTTCCAGCACCGCCCCCAGGATGGAGTTGGCCGCGCAGTAGCAGCCGGCCCCTTCGGGCTTGCCCATGACCACCAGGTCGATGTCGTCGCCCTCGACGATGGCCTCCTGGGTGCGCAGTTCGATGAGCACGTCTTTGGTGATGGAGACGTCGCCGGCCCCGGCCTTCATCTCTTCCCGGGCCTCGGAAAGGGTGTGTTCGTATTTCAGGCCCAGGACGTCGCCCAGGTTGGCGTTGGCGTCGGCGTCCACGGCCAGCACCGGCTTGCGGCCGGTCCGGGCCAGATATTGGGCGGCCAGACCGGCCAGGGTGGTTTTTCCGGTACCGCCTTTGCCGGCCATGCCGATGATCAAGCTCATGATTTTTTCTCCTCTTTGGAATGCGGCGTTAAAATTCAAGGTTGCGGGGGGTGCGCGGGAAGGGGATGACGTCCCGGATATTGGGCGCCCCGGTCAGGAGCATCAGGAGGCGCTCAAAACCCAGCCCGAAGCCGGAGTGGGGGGCGCTGCCGAAGCGCCGGCTGTCGAGATACCACCAGTAGCTTTCCAGGTTCAGGCCCATTTGGCGCATACGTCCTTCCAGAACGTCCAGCCGCTCCTCGCGCTGGCTGCCGCCCACCAGCTCGCCCACCTTGGGCACCAGAAGATCCATGGCCGCCACCGTGCGGCCGTCATCACTGAGGCGCATGTAAAAGGGCTTGATGGCGGCCGGGTAATCGTGGACGATGACCGGCTTTTTGAAATGGACCTCGCAGAGGTGCCGCTCGTGCTCGGTCTGCAGGTCCAGGCCCCAGGCCGGGGCGTATTCGAATTTCTGCCCCGAGCTTTTCAGGATCTCGACCGCCTCGCCGTAGGGCAGGCGCTGGTAGCGGCCGGCCAGGAGCTTTTCCAGGCGCTTGAACAGGCCCGGCTCCACAAAGCGGTCGAAAAGTTCCAGGTCGTCCCGGCACTGGCCGAGGGCGAATTCGACCACGTGCCTGAGCAGGTCCTCGGCCAGATCCATGTCGTCGCCGAGATCGGCAAAGGCCATTTCCGGCTCGATCATCCAGAATTCGGCCGCGTGGCGGGGGGTGTTGGAGTTTTCAGCCCGGAAGGCGGGGCCGAAAGTGTAGACTTTGCCCAGGGCCAGGGCCAGCATTTCAGCTTCCAACTGCCCGGAGACGGTCAGGCCGGCCTCCTGGCCGAAGAAATCGTCAGCCGGCCGGGCCGGGCCGGGCGGCAGGGTGGTCACCCGAAAAAGTTCGCCGGCCCCCTCGCAGTCGCTGCCGGTGATGATGGGCGTGTGGACGTGAAAAAAACCGCGTTCCTGGAAAAAACCGTGCACGGCCTGGGCAAAGCGGCTGCGCAGGCGGAAGAGGGCCCCGAATTTATTGGTCCTGGCCCGCAGATGGGCGTTGGCCCGCAAAAACTCGTCGGAATGCCGCTTTTTTTGCAGAGGGTAGCTTTCCGGGTCGGCCGGGCCCCAGAGGTGCAGTTCCTCGGCCCGCAATTCCCAGGCCTGGCCCCGGCCCTGGGAAGGCAGCACCCGGCCCCGGACGCCGACGGCCGCCCCGGTTTGGGCGGCTTTGAGCACCGCGCAGCCGGGCAGGCTGTCGTCGGCCACCACCTGGAGGTTGGCCAGACAGGAGCCGTCGTTGATCTCCAGAAAGGAAAAACCCTTGGCGTCCCGGCGGGTCCGGACCCAGCCGTTGACCAGGGCTTCGCTGTCTTCCGGAAAAGTTCCGGCCAGGACCTGGGCCACCGAACATTTCATAAGCTGCCTCCCCCGCGCCGACGCGGCTGCCTCGCCGGTCTGACAGCTCAATTTAAATCCAAACGCGCCAAAGGTCAAGTCTTCCCCGGGCGGCCCAGCGGCCGCCCTTGACAAGAGCGGGGGCCGCGGTTATATTGGCCGAAATGTTCAGCCTTGGTTTCAGTGATTTAAATGAGGCCGCCGGAATCCGACTCCGGCGGCCTCCCGGGCCGGGCCTTGGGAGATTTGAAAATTTGAAGCGCCTGAGCACGATGATCAAGCGGCCGGACTTCGGGCCGTTCAAAACCGCCGCCACTCTGGCGGCCCTGACCCTGTCGGTTTTTTTCTTCTGGGCCCCGGTCTGGATCGCCGGCCAGTTCGGGGCGGTGGGTCTCGGCGAAATCATGCACACCCTAATGCTGCCGCTGGAGGGCCTGGACCGGGACATATTTTTCAGCGGCTTCACAATGCTTGTGGCCTGCCCGGCCCTGGGCGGGCTGCTGACTTTCCTGATGACCAGGGGCCTTGGGGGCCGCCTTGAAAAAGGCCTTCTTTTCCTGGCGCCGGCCGCCCTGCTGGGCTCGATGGCTTTCGCCGACCGCCAGCTGGCCATTCACCAGTTCCTGTGGGGCGAAATCGAATACGGCTCTTTCATTGACGAAAACTACCGGGCGCCCGACCTGGACCGCATCGTCTTCCCCGAGGCCAAAAAGAACCTGATCATCATCCTGGTCGAATCCCTGGAAGACACCTTCACTTCCGGGCAGCTCGGCCAGGTGCTGGCCCCGGACCTCAAAGAGCTTCAGGACCGGCACCTGTCCTTCAAAAGACAGGCCCAGGTCCACGGCGCCGGCTGGACCATAGCCGGCTACACCGCCTATCTGTTCGGCCTGCCGCTCAAGCTGCCGTTGAGCATCATGAAACGCGACCATAACGACTACAGCCGCTACGGCACTTTTTTGCCCGGGGCCGTCTCCCTTTTGGAAGTGTTTGAAAAAAACGGCTATGACTTTCAGGTGATCATGGGCTCGGACAGCGCTTTCGGCGGCCGCCGGAACCTTTTTAAAACGCACGCCCCCGGGGCCCGCATTTTCGACCGGGAACAGTTCCTGGCCGGGCCGCACGAAGCGGGCGACCTCTCTTCGCCCTGGGGTTTCGGCGACAGCTTCCTTTTCCGGGAGGCCCGGGCCATCGTCAAAAGCGCGGCCGAGCGGCAGCGCCCTTTTCTGACCATCATCCAGACCGTCGACAGCCATATCGGGCTCGATTCCTATGAAAACGACGCCGAGTACTGGCGGCGGACCGACCGGCTGAGCGCCGCTTTCGCCCGCTGGCTTGAGGAGCAGGATTTTTACCGCGACAGCGTGGTGCTGATCATCGGCGACCACCTGTACATGGGGCAGTATTGCGCCAAGGTCGAGCTGCCGCCGATCTCCCGGCGCGGCATCTTCAACGCCTTTCTGAACACCGGGCTTCAGCCGGAACACCCCGCCCCCCAGGGGCGGCTTTTTTCCTCGTTCGACCTGGCCCCCACCATTCTGGAAGCCGTCGGGGCCGTGCTGCCCGAAGGCCGTTTCGGCCTGGGCGTGTCGCTTTTCCGGGACATCCCCACCCTGCTGGAGGAACACGGCTATGAGCGCCTGAACGAGGAACTGCAGAAACGCTCCCGCCTTTACGACAGTTTTTACTGAACCGCTTTAAAGTTATGGGGGCCTCGGCCCCCATAACTTTATCCGGAAGAGCCCCCGGGGCTCAGCCCATTTTGACCCGCACGTCCACGGCGACGAAAGCGTCGGTCAGCGGGTCGTAGATGACCGGGTTCAGGTCCAGTTCCTCAATGCGCGGAAGAGTCAGGAGCATGGTCCCCACATCAATCAACAGGCGGCTGAGGGCTTCGGGGTTGGCCCCCTTCTCGCCCCGGTAGCCTTCCAGCAGAGGCCAGCACTTCAGCCGGCGCATCATGGCGTTGGCCAGCTCCGGGCTCAGCGGCGGATAGCCGAAGGCCACATCGCCGAAGATTTCCACCCAGGTGCCGCCGAGGCCGACCATGACCGTGCTGCCCAGTTCGGGGTCCCGGCTGGAGCCCACGATCATTTCCAGGCCCTTGGGGGCCATTTCCTGGACCAGGACGCCGTTGGCCCCGGGCCACTTGGCCAGAAAGGCCCTGACCGTCCCGGCCAGTTCCCCGGCGTCGGCCAGGCCGACCTTGACCCCGCCCACGTCGGACTTGTGGATGATCTCCGGGTGATCGATCTTGGCCACCACCGGGTAGCGCAGCCCCAGGGCGGGCAGTTCGGCCTCGCTCTTGACCAGGGCGCTCCGGAGGGCCGGGAGGCCGAAGCAGTCCAGCAGTTCCAGGGCCTTGGCCATGGGCAGGTAAGTGCCGGCCGGGGTCTCCGCGGCGATTTTCCGGGCTTTGACCAGCTTGTCGGCCGGCAGCCGGCCCATTTCGCCCAAGGGGTATTTCCGGGGCCGGCGCAGGCTCTTCAGGGCCGTGACCACCTGCTCGGGATACTCATAGACCGGCACCTTGACGCTCTTGAGGAAATCCCGGCCGCCCTGCCCCAGGGTCGGGCCGAAGAAGGTGCCGAGGACCGGAATATCGACGCCCTTGACGGCCTCGTAAAAAGCCCTGGCCACCTGGCCGGTGTCCACGGTGGCCGGGGGCACACAGCAGAGCAGAAGCGCGTCATACTGCCCGGAATCCAGCATGGCCCGGGCGGCGATGGCGTAATGCTCGGGCTTGGCCGCGGCCACCACGTCCACGGGGTTCCTGACCGAGCTTTCGGCCAGCAGCCGGGGGTAAAGGTCCTGCCGGACCGCCTCCGGCAGCGGCGGCATCTCGAAGCCGGCGTCGAACAGGGCGTCGGAAATCAGGATGCCCGGGCCGCCGGCATTGGTCAGCAGACCCACCCGGTTGCCTTTGAGGTCCGGCAGGCTGGAGATGGCCATGGCCGCGAGGCAGACCTCTTCCACCGTGTTCAGGCGCCTGAGGCCGGCCTTTTCCACCAGGGCCTGGACCACGCTGTCGTTGCCGGCCAGGCTGCCGGTGTGGGAACTGGCCGCGCTGGCCCCGAAGGCGGTTTTGCCCGACTTCAGGAGCAGGATGGGGGTCTGCATCCGGGAGGCTTCCCGGCAGAAGCGGACCGGGTCGATGAGGCCCTCGAGGTAAAAAATGATGACCCTGGTCTCGGGGTCGGCTTCCAGAAGGGGCAGCAGGTCGGTGGCGCTCATGTCCATCTGGTTGCCCAGGGAGACGATGGTGGAAAAGCCCAGGCCCAGGGCCGAGGCCGAATCCAGAAGGGCCGCGCCCAGGGCCCCGCTCTGGGTGACCAGGGCCACCTGGCCCCTGGCCACCTGACTGGTGATCATGGTGGCGTTCAGGTTGCTCCAACTGTTCATCAGGCCCATGCAGTTGGGGCCGATCATGCGCATGTTGTAGCGGTCGATGATCTTGTGCAGTTCGTCTTCGGCCCGCCGGCCCTCCGGCCCGACTTCCTTGAAGCCGGCCGTGATGCAGATGACGGCCTTGACGCCCTTCCGGCCGCAGTCCTCGGCCACCTCCAGCACCGCGCCGGAGGGCACGGTGATCACCGCCAGCTCCACCTCCCCGGGAATTTCCGAAATCGAGGCGTAGCCCTTGGCCCCCAGCACATCCTCGCCGCGCACGTTGACGGCGTAAACCGGGCCCGGGAACCGGCCTTCCAAAATATTTTTGACCGCCGCGTGGCCCAGGCCGCCCCTGGAGGAAGCCCCGATGACGGCCACCGAGGCCGGCTTGAGGAGCTTTTCGGCCGACCGGCAGGCCAGGGGCCTGTTCCGGGACCAGTCTTCGATTTCCAGGCCGACCGGCGCCGGGCGGCCCCGATAGTACACCCGGCCTTCGGCGTCCAGGGCGAAATGACCCAGGGCCACTTCCAGAAGGGTGCGGGCCCCGACCTGGCGGCTCTGCTCATTGATCAGCTGCAGATAATGGCGGACCCGGTCGTCGGGCCGGCCGGGGGCTTCGTAGTCGACCTCGACTTTTTCCGAGAGCATCAGCAGCGGCCCGGCGTCCAGCTCCCGGTTGGCCAGGTGCGAGGAGGCCCGCAGACAGGGGACCCGGTCGCGCAGGGCGGCGCCCACCCCGTCGGCCCCGGCGTAGGCCCGGCGGCCGTCCCTGAGCACCGAAAGATCGGCCGGGTGAACGTTGATGAGGGTGTAGCGGTCCAGCAGGGCGTCGGTGGTGGCCCAGACGTAGCCGGCCAGGATAATGACTTCGGCGTCGAAAGGCTCCAGCAGTTCCAGGGACTTAAGGTCGAATTCCTTCCGGACTTCGCGGTCGGCGAGGGGCCGGCCGCGCCCGGCGTAGAAGGCCTTCATATCCAGGCTGACGCAGGGCAGGCCGTAGGCCTCGGCCTTGGCCACGCATCCGGCCCCGGGCTGGTTGGTGAAAACAGCCGCTATTTCGTAGGGGCAGCCTTCCGGCTGGTCGGCCATCGATCTTTGCAGTTCAAGAGCCCGCCAAAGAGTGTCGCCCGAGCCCGAGGCGTAACCGATAACGCGCATTTTCCCTTTGGCTGGTGAATGAACCGGTATCAACAAAGCAGCACCTCCTGAGGTCGTGTTGTTCTATTATTATAAATTCTCTTGCTAATGGTAGTCAAGCAAGGAGGGGTAAAAAAATGGCTTTCAGCCGTTTTGGAATTGAGTCGCGGGCCGGGCGGCCGGCCCGCGCTATGGCCGCCGGCTGTCTCAGCCGCCGCCCAGGATGACCCGGGGCAGGAACATGATGAGGTCCGGGAAGAGAATGCAGAGCAGCATGACCAAAGAGGCCAGGATGACCATGGGCACGATGGCCTTGCTGGTCTCCACCAGGCTGACGTTGCCGATCTTGGAGGCCACGAACAGACAGGTGCCCACCGGCGGGGTCAGGGCCCCGACGCAGACGTTGACCACCAGCATGACCCCGAAAAAGACCGGATCGACGCCGATGTTCCGCATGACCACCAGACACATGGGGCTCAAGAGCAGGATGATGGCCAGGGCGTCCATGAAACAGCCCAGGATCAGGACCAGGCCCATGACCAGGAGCATCACCACCGTGGGATTGGTGGAAGCGGCCAGAATGGAGCCGGCGATCTGCTGGGGTATCTGCTGGCTGGTCAGGACCCAGTTCAGGACCGCGCAGCAGGACAGGATGAACATGATGACCGCCGTGTTGCGGCAGGCCGCCAGGAAGACCCGGGGCAGGGCCGTGATCTTGATGGTCCGGTAGACGACCAGACCCAGAAATAAGGCATAGACCACCGCCATGACCGAGGATTCGGTGGCGGTGAAAAGTCCGGAAAAGATGCCGCCCAGAATGATGACCGGCAGGAACAGGGGCAATAGGGCCTTCCATAAATTTTCCAGAAAGGTCTTAAAATCGAGCCGCTCGGTTTCCTTGGCCAGATTGTCGCGTTTGGCCACATAAGTGGAATAAAACATCAGGGACAGGCCGAAGAGCACCCCGGGGCCGACCCCGCCCAGGAACATGCGCTCCACGGAAACGCCGGCGATGACCGCGTAAATGATCATGGGGATGCTGGGGGGGATGATGGGGCCGATGGCGCCGCCGCTGGCGATCAAAGCGGCCGAAAAGCCTTTTTTATAGCCCCGCTCGTTCATGGTGGGCAGCAGCAGCGCGCCCACGGCCGCGGCCGTGGCCACCGCCGAGCCGCACATGGCCGCGAAAATCATGGCCACCAGGACGGCCACGTGAGCCAGGCCGCCCCGGAAGCGGCCGACGATGGAATAGGCGAAATCCATCAGGCGCTTGGTGATCTTGGCCTCTTCCATGACCGAGCCGGCCAGCATGAAAAAGGGCACGGCCAGGAACGGGAAGGAATCCAGGCCCTGATACATGATGTGGGCCACGCTGACCGGGTTGAAGATGTCCTGCCAGATCATCAGGGCGATGCCGATGCCCCCCAGGACGATGGCCACCGGGACGCCGAGGAAGATCATGAACAGAAAGAGCACTAAAAACAAGGCGATCATAATAGCTCCGAGCCCTCCTCTTTCCGGGACAGTTCCGGCAGGCCCCGCCACATCAGGAACAGATGAAGCGCCAGGTAGAAAAGACCGACGACCGCGCTGACGGGAATGACCAGATAGACCACCCCCATTTTAATGGGCAGGGCGGTGGCCAACTGGGTCATCTGGCGCCTGACCAGGGGCAGGGCGCCGATGGCCGCGAAATACAGGACCGTGCCGGTGATGAAATGGATGACCGTGTTCAGGATTTTCTGCCCCAGGGGCGGCAGGCTTTCCTGGATCAGCTCGAAACGGCTCAGGTCATTGTAATAAACGGCCGTGGTCACTCCCAGGAAGACCATCCAGATGAACATGAAACGCAGGGCTTCCTCCGACCAGATGAGGGAGGAGTTGCTGAAGGTCCGCAGGGCCACCTGGCTGAACATGACCGCCACCATGACGGCCATCAGGGTGACGGAGACCGCGTTGATGATCTTCTGGATCACGGCGGCGAATTTCTTCAGAATACGCAGAACCCCGTTCAAGGCGTTCCTCCTTGGCTGATTCCGGCGCTTAAGGCGGCCGGTGGCGGCCGAAAGGCCGGAATCCGATAAAAAAGGCTTTGGGGGGCCTCAGGGCGCGGCGCGCCGGGCGCTCAGCGGCCCAACTGCTCGCCGATCCGCTGGATGTAGTCGGCCGCTTCCTGGCCGGCGCCGCTGATCAGGCTGTCGTAGACCGGCTGCACGGCTTCGCGGAAACCGGTCAGATCCACTTCGTTGACTTCCATCATCTCGGCCAGCTTGGTCTTCAGTTCCTCGTCGGTCTTCTCGGCCAGTTCCCGGGCCTTTTTCTGGGCCACGGCCATTTCCTCATCCAGAATTTTCCGGAGGTCCTCGGGCAGGGACTGGTACCATTCCTCGGAAGCCATGATGATGACCGGGCTGTAGACATGCTTGGTCACGCTCAGGTATTTCTGCACTTCATACAGCTTGGCCGAGTAGACCACCGAGAAAGGATTCTCCTGGCCGTCGATGGTGCCCTGGGAAAGGCCGGTATAGACCTCGCTGAAAGCCATGGGGGTCGGGTTGGCGCCCAGGCTCTGAATGGTCTCCATAACCGTCTTGGTTTCCGGAACCCGCAGTTTCAGGCCTTTGAAGTCCTCCAGAACCCGGATGGGCCGGACATTGTTGGTGGTCTGCCGGAACAGGTTTTCCCAGTAAGACAAAATGCGGACCCCGGTTTTCTCCAGGAACTTCTGGGACAATTCCTGCCCGATGGGGCCGTCGACCACCTCGTAGACTTCCTGGTGGCTCTCATAGAGATAGGGCAGTTCCAGGGCGCCCATGACCGGCCAGAAGCTGGCCACGCCGCCGGGGGACTGGGTGGCGATTTCCAGGGTGTTGTTCTGCAGGGCCTCGGTCATGGTCCTTAGGGAGCCCAACTGCCCGCTGGGATAGACCGAAGCCTTCAGGCGGCCGCCGGAGCGTTCGTTGAGGGCCTTGGCCAGTTCTTCCAAAGACACGTTCAGGACGTCGCCGGGCGCGGTGATATCCCCGAGGCGCACGGTGTAAGTTTTGTCCGGGGCCTTTTCGGCCGCCGGGCTTCCCCCGCCGCCGGCCGCCGGCGGGGACGGCTCCGAAGAACAGCCCAGCGCCAGGAGCGAGGCGCCCAACAGGGCGGCCAACATAAAAATCAAAGCGTTTTTCTTCTGCATGATCAACTCCTTTAAAGGTTAAGGTTGAAGCCGTCAGCCGGCCACTTCGAACTTATCGGGCGGCGCATGACAGAAGAGTAGCAAAGCCGCGTAACACTGTCAATATTAATTGCAACGATCGTAAAACAGGCCCGGCCGGATGAAAAGGGCCGGACCGGCCCCGGTTCCGGCCGCCGCCCGGCCCGTCTACTTCGGCTGGCCGCCCGCCGGCCCCTGGTAGCCGTACTGGGCCTTCAGGGGGTCGCTGTCGCGGAAATGGGTTCGGCGGAAGGCGCCGCTGTTTTCATAACCGCCGGTATAATTTGGATAAGTGAAGCGCGGTTTGGAGAAGACCCGGTCGATGAAGTCCAGAACCTTAGGGGCCACCACCGACAGGGGGTATCGGTCGAGCTCGTTGATCTCGGCCGAGGTGATGTCCCGGGGGAACCAGAGATGGGCCGCATCCGGGAGGGCGATGGTCTCCACCTTCAGGCGGGTTTTTTTGAGCTTTTCGGCAAAGGGCACCGACTGGGAGGCGCAGGGCACGAAATTGTCCTGCTCGCCCCAGAGGAGCATGATCTCCGGATTGAAGAGAGGGTTGTCGATCAGCGCCTGATCGATGACGTAATAGGGCGAGGCCGCCCGGTAGGCCTGATGGTCCTGAAGGGGCCGGCCGAGGAGATTGATGTTGACGTTGGGCTGCTCGGTCCATTTTTTGGCCGCGTATTCGCCCCAGGCGCCGACGTCGTAGACCCCGTAGGCTCCGACGATCAGGCGGATCTTGTGGCTGGCGTATTCATGCCGCATGGCGGCCATGAAGCCCAGGTGGGCCCCGGAGGAGTCGCCCATATAGCCGATCCGGTAGGGGTCCAGATCCCATTCCTGGGCCTTGAAGACCAGGAAGTTGACCGCGGCCTCCACATCGTCCAGGCAGCCCGGCCAGCCCGGGTAACTGGGGGTGCCCACCCGATAGTTGATGCTCATGGCGCAGACGCCCCGCCCGGCCAGGGCCAGGCCCCATTCGGTATAGGCGTCGGCGTTGCCGAACTTCCAGCCGCCGCCGTGCATGAGCACCATACAGGGCATGTCTTTCCGGCCCTGCGGCAGGAAAATGTCCGCCGTCAGATATTCCCGGTCGGTCTGGCTGTAGACTACATTTTTTAAAGTTCTGATTTCGGTCATTCGGACAGTCCTCATCATTAAGCGGGCCGTGGCGCCCGAGATCCCGGGGCTTTCAGGCGGCCCCGGCCGCCGTTGGGCGGCCGCCTTCCGGCCGGAGCCGGAAGGCGGCCTGCGCGACGGGGGAAAGGGTCAGGCGACCTTGGCCACCAGTTCCCTGAACTCGGCTTCGCCAACCAGGCGCTTGACTTCCAGGCTCTTGGCCTTGACCAGTTCCAGGAGCTCGCGCTCCTTTTCCTCAGGCACGCTCAGGCCGGTTTTCTTCAGCCAGTATTTCAGGTTGTCCTTGCCGCTCTTCTTGTCCAGATAGAGCACCGGCTCGGTGGCCCCGATCAGGTCATAGTGGAAAGGCAGCATGATCAGGGGATTTTCTTCCTTGGCGTTGCTCCACAGGCTGGAGGGCAGACCCGTGGACCAGCCGAAGAGATGGCTGCCGACCACCGGCTTGGTGGGGGGCACCGGGAAGTTGCTGAGCTCGGCCACCAGGGCCGACAATTCCAGGATCTTATTGAGTTTGAGGCCGGTCTGGACCCCGTAGAGGGCTTCCAGGGAGACCACCAGCGGCTCCAGGGAGACGCTGCCGGCCCGCTCGCCGATGCCGTTGACGGCCACGTGGGCCACGGGGCTGCCTTCCTTGAGGGCCGCCAGGGTGCTGGCGGTGCCCAGGTCATAGTCGTTGTGGAAGTGGGCTTCGATGGGGAAGGAAAAGCGTTCCCGCAGCTTGCGGACCCGGAGGGCGGCCCCTTCCGGCGAGAAAGTGCCGAAGGTGTCCACCAGGGCCAGGGCGTCGATGTGGCCTTCGCTGGAGACCTTGTCGGCGAAGTCCACCAGATATTCCAGGCGGGCCCGGGAGCCGTCGGCCGGGAACAAGGTCACGTAAAGGCCCAGGTCGTGGGCCACGCGGGTGGCTTCGATGCAGGCGGCGGCGGCCTGTTCCGGGGTCCAGCGCTTGCCGAACTTCAGCATTTCCTCGCTGCCGATGATCTCGCAGATGACGCCGTCCACGCCCAGGCTCTTGGCCAGTTCCATGTCTTTGGGCATGGCCCGGCAGAAGCAGAAGATCTTGGCCTTAAGGCCCAGGGCCGCGATTTCCTTGATGGCCTGGGCGTCTTCCTCGCTGGTGGCCGGGGTGCCGGCTTCGATGCGGTGAACGCCGATTTCGTCGAGCTTCCGGGCGATCTTGATCTTGTCCTTCATGTTCAGGACGATGCCGGCCTGCTGCTCGCCGTCGCGCAGGGTGGTGTCCAGAATTTCAATCCGGTCGGCAAATTTGAAATCCCGGCGGACTTCCTCATCGTAGTTGGAGGGCGATACCCACCATTTTCCTTTTTCGTCGTGACTCATTTATTTTATCCTCCTGCCTCTTTTGGCATTGATTCCGGGTTAGGGCTGCATGGCCTGGATGCGCTTGACGAGGGCGTCGCCATGGGCCTTGACGTAGTCGTCATAAACCGGCTGAATCAGGTCGCGGAAGACCTTCTTCTGCTCGGCGGTCAGGTCGTTGACCTCGGTCGCGGTCTTGATCTGGGCCAGAAGATCGTTGTTCTGGGCCACCAGCACCTTCTGGACCCGCGCCTGGTATTCCCTGGCGCATTCCAGAAGGGCGGTTCTGATGTCGGCCGGCAGGTCGTTGAGATAGCTGGTGCTGATGATGACCATGGCCGGGGAATAAATATGCCCGGTCAGGGACATGTATTTCTGGACCTCGTACAGCTTGGCGGTGGCGATGACGTTGATGGGGTTTTCCTGGGCGTCGACCGTGCCCTGCTGCAGGGCCGTGTAGAGTTCGGAGAAAGACACCGGGGTCGGGTTGGCCCCCAGGAGCCGGAAAGCCTTGACATGGATCGGGTTTTCCATGGTCCGCAGTTTCATGCCCCCGAGATCTTCAGGCTTGGTGATGGGCCCCCGGTTGTTGGTGATGTGGCGGAAGCCCAGTTCGGCGCTGCTGACGATGGTGATGTCGTGGGGCTCAAGAATTTTGTTGAGCTCGGCGGTCAGGAACTCGTCATAGGCCTGGTAGGCCACTTCGCTGGAGTTGAAGAGAAAAGGCAGATCCATGAAGGTGATCCGGTCGTCCAGGGGCAAAAGGCTCGAGCCGCCGATGGCCGCCATCTCCAGGGTGCCGATGCTCACGCCTTCAATGGCCTGGCGGTCGCTGCCCAACTGGGCGTTGGGGTAGATCTCCACCACCACCCGGCCGTTCGAGCGCTTTTCCAGCTCGGGCTTGAAATACTGGTTCAGCTCGAGGTACTGGCCGTGGCTTTCCGGGCCGATGAAGGCGATCTTGATGGTGTAGTCGGCGGCCTGGGCCAGAGGGGCCAGGATCACCAGGGACAAAACGGCGGCAAGGGACAGAAGCATCTTTTTCATTATTGCGTCTCCTAAGGCTTTCGGGTTTTACTGAACCCGGTTGGGGGCGGTCCCTTCCAGAAGGGCCGTTTTCATGGTCCTGGCGGCGAAGAGCCGGATGTCCCGGCCGGCGGCGTCCGAGCGCCAGGCCGCGTGCGGCGTGACGATCAGGTTTTTCAGGGCGAAGAGCGGATCATCGAAAGACGGCGGCTCAACTTCAAAAACGTCGGTGGCCGCGCCCCGGATCCAGCCCTCGGACAGGGCGCGGCAGAGAGCCTTCATATCCACCAGGGGGCCCCGGGCGGTGTTGACCAGGAAGGCTCCGGGCTTCATCAGGCGCAGCATTTTTTCGTCAAACAGGTGGAAGGTGGAATCCATCAGCGGAATGTGGATCGACAGCACATCGGCCTGAGGCATCAATCCTTCCAGGCTGTCCACCACCCGAACGCCCAGTTTGGCGGCGGCGTCCTGGTTCAGGTAGGGATCATAGGCGATGATTTCCTTGAAGAAGGGCCTGGCCTTGACCGCCACCACCTGGGCCATGCGGCCGAAGCCGGCCAGGGCGAAGGTCAGCTCGTTGGTGCGGCGGCTCAAAGGCGCCTTCAGGGAGTTCCAGACTTTGTCGGCGATGTCGCCGAGGTAATAGGTCATGTCCCGCACCAGCATCAGGGCCAGGGCCAGGGTGTGGGTGGTGACCTCGTCCACGCAGTAGTCGGGGACGTTGTAGACCTGAATGTTCTTTTCCTTCATGGCCTTCAGGTCGAAGTTGTCGACCCCCAGGCCCTGGCGGACGGCCACCCGGCACTTGTCCAGCTTCATGACCAGTTCGCGGGTCATCTCCGTGGTCAGGACGATCAGGCCGTCCACTTCCGGCAGCATCCTGACGAAAGATTCCTCGTCTTTCCACTGGGGGTTGATGATCTCAAAGCCCGGGCCCGCGAAAATTTCCTTTTCCAGGTCGACGTTGGCGTTGTTCATCATTCCGTAAATTCCGATTTTCAGGGTTCCAGACACTTTGCGCGTTCTCCTTATAGTCGCCCGCCGGGGCGGGCGGTTGACGGCTTCCGGCGGGCCGGGGCCGCTGAAGGCCCCGGCCGGTTCCGGTTGATATCGGCTAAAGCTTCACCGGCCGGGGCTCATTTCAAGGCGGTCGGCAGGCCCATGCTCAGGGCCGGGATATAGGTGATCAGGATCAGGGCGACCAGCATGGCGATCAGGAAAGGCCAGATGAAACGGCTTATTTTGACCACCGTGGTGTCGGCCACCGCCGAGGCCACAAAGAGGTTGATGCCGTAAGGCGGGGTGCAGAAGCCGATGGCCAGGTTGACGGTCATGATGACGCCGAAGTGCACCGGGTCCACCCCGAGCTTGACCACGATGGGCAGAAGGATCGGCGAAAGGATGATGCAGGCCGAGATGTTGTCCACGAAGCAGCCCACGCCCAGCAGGAAGAGGTTGATGATGATCAGGATGATGATCGGCGAGGAGGAGATCATGTTCAGGTATTCGGCCACCATGGCCGGCACCTGCTTCATGGTGATCAGGGTGGCGAAGGTGGTGGAGAAGGCCAGGGTGAAAACCGTGGCCCCGGTGATGATCCCGGTGTCTTTCAGGGCCCAGTAAATCTCCTTGGTCCCGACTTCCCGGTAGACCAGAATGCCGACCCCCAGGGCATAGACGCAACCCACCACCGCGGCCTCGGTGGGGGTGACGAAGCCCCCGTAGATGCCGCCCAGGACGATGACCGGCATGGCCAGGGCCCAGAAGGAGTCCCGGATGACCTTGCCCGCGTTCAGGTTTTTGCTGTCCGTGCCCTTGTAGCCGTACTTCTTGGCCAGGATGTAATTGGCGATCATCAGCACGATGCCCACCAGGATGCCCGGGAACACGCCGGCCAGAAAGAGGTCGGAGATGGAGCAGCCGGTGGTCACCGCGTAGATGACGAAGGGGATGCTGGGCGGGATGATGACCCCGATGGAGCCGGCCGCCGCGGTGATGGCCGCCGCGTAGTTGACGTCATAACCCTTCTGTTTCATGGCCGGGATGATCAGGGTGCCGATGGCCGACACCGTGGCCGGGCCGGAGCCGGAGATGGCCGCGAAGAACATGCTGGCCAGGGTGGTGACCATGCCCAGGCCGCCGATGATCTTGCCGACGATCAGTTCGGCCAGGTCCAGAAGACGCCGGGAAATGCCGCCGTGAAACATGAGGTTCCCGAGGAGAACGAAGAACGGCAGGGCCAGGAGGGGGAAATTGTCCAGGCCGGCCACGGCGTTCTGGGCCAGCAAGATCAGCTTGAAGTTGGTGAAGAGGGCCATGATGACCGCCGTGGTCACCCCCAGGCCGATGCCGATGGGGACGCCCACCATCAGCAGAAGAATGAACAGGGCCAGCAGGGCTAACAAAAACATCAGGCGGTCTCCTTTCCGGCGGGGGTCAGCTTGGACCAGAAAATTTGAATCAGGCGGAGGGACATCAGAGCGCTGCCCACCGGCACCGACAGGTAAACCCAGCCCATTTTAATCTGCAGGGCCGCGGAAATCGTGTTCCTGGTAAAAATGAGCCCGGTCAGTTCCGCGCCCTTCCAGGTCATATAGAGACCGAAGGCCAGCCAAATGCAGTGGGAAAGCCAGAAAAGGACCTTCTGGGCCTTCAGCGGACAGAGGTTGACCACAAAATCCAGGTTGATGTGCCGCGAATGCTTGGTGGCGAAGCCCACGGCGATCCAGGCCTGCCAGATGAAGAGGTAGCGGGCCAGTTCCTCGCTCCAGGATATGGAGTTGCCGAAAACATACCTGGCCAGCACCTGCATGAAAATCAAAGCCACGCTGAAGGACAGCGAGTACACCAGAAACCATTCCTCTAATTTGTCGTTGAGAAGCAGGACTACCCTCTTCATCTGAAAAACCTCCTAAAGACTGTCGGGCCCGTAGGCTTTTACAGGCCGAAAAGCGTTGGCTCCACCCGAAGCTGACGGGATGCGCTTCAACCGGCGTCAGGCGGATCGATTCATTCCGTCGCCGGCGGCTTGGGCGAAATCGGCCGGCGCGTTCCGCGACATCTGCTTGTAAGCCCTGACAATGTTGCCGTGGTGCTTTCGGGAGATGCCGGATATGGCTTCAGGATCGCGCCGCCGCAAAGCCTCCAGGATATTCTGGTGCTGAGTGTAGGCGTCCCTGGCGAACATGGGGAACTGCGAATGCTCCTGCTCGAAGAAGCGGGCCCGCTGCAGACGGATCAGGCTGTCGAGTTCCTCCAGGCGGCGCAGGATGACCTGGTTGGGATGGATCTTCAGAATGGTGAGATGAAAGAGGTCGTTCTGGCCAATGACCTCGGAATATTTGCGCTCGGCCAGCGATTGCCGCAGTTTCCAGTTGATGTTGTTGAGAAGGTCGAAGTCGAGCCGGTCAATGTGGTCCAGCAGGTTTTCCGAGACGAAGCAGCGCAGGGCGAACTGCATTTCCAGGAAATTGACGAATTCCTCCATGCTCAGGCTGGGCACGCTCCAGCCGCTGCGGGGCCGGAAGAGAACGAAGCCCTCGCTCTCCAGGCGGCCCAGGACTTCCCGCACCGGGGTTTTGCTGGCGTTGAGGCGCCGGGCCAGCTCATCCACGTTCAAGCGGTCGCCCGGGGCGTAGGTTCCGGCCAGAACCAGGCGGCGAATTTCGCCGTAGATGATTTCCACCACACTGGGGGTTTCCATGGGCTGGTCTCCAAATGAAAGCCAAACAAATCGGATATCAGATCAGATCAGATTTTTATTCAAGACTAATCCATCCGCCTCGGCTTGTCAAGCGAATTTAACCAACTTTCAAAAAACAATTTTGAAAGTTGGTAGTTTTCTTAACTATTATAATAATGATGTATTGTTAAGAAAAGTCAGCCGTCACAAAGATCTTCCGGCCCTCCGGCCCCGGGCGCCGGCCGTTCGGCGGCGATGTCTCCCCGGCGCGGGACCGGGCCGAAACCCTTGAGCTTCAGAAGCTTGACAACGCTGTTAAGTCAGGTCTCCGGTCTTCCGCCGGAATGGCCTGAGCCGGTCGGGCCGGCCCGGCGCCCCGAAAGTGAGGTTAAAAAACAATCTGTAAGGTTAGGAAATTTTTTGCCGCTTTTCAAGCCCGGGCCCGGCCAAGCCCGAGGGGGCTCACTTCCCGGGCCGGCCGACCGGCCACTGCTCCGGCGGGTAGCCGTAAAGCAGCGAAAGCTCCCGGGAACAATCCAGCAGCATGTTGATGACGGCCTCCTTCTTGTCAAGCATCCTGGCCCGGGGCCCGTTGACGCTGACGGCGGCCGCGGCTTCCCCCCGATGGTTGAGAATGGGGACGCCGATGCAGAATACGCTTTCGATGGTCTCGCCGTCGTCTACGGCATAGCCCTGCCGCCGGATGCGCTGGAGCTCTTTCCTCAGGGCGGCGGCATTGCGCAGGGTGCGGCTGCTCAGGCGTTCCATGACCAGGCGGCTGAGAACCTCGTCCTGAACCGCGGGCGGGGAAAAAGCCAGGAGGGCCTTGCCCATGCCGGAGGCGTAAACCAGGACCTCGGAGCCCAGGGTCATATTGAGCCTCACGGCCTGGCTGGGCGCGGCCTCGACCTTGTCGATGCAGACCGCCTGGCCCGGGCCGGTCAGCAGGGACATCTGGGCGTCTTCCCTGAAAGCGGCGGCCAGCTTTTCCAGGTAGGGCCGCGCCAGGTCGGGCAGGCCCACCCGGTCTATTTCCTGGCAGGCCAGAAGGAACAGCTTGCGGGTGATGAAGTAGCGGTGATCCACCAGGCTCTGGTCCACATAGCCCCGGAGGCGCAGGGTATTCAAAAGCCGATACATGGTGGCCTTGTCCAGCCCCAGCCGGCCACGCAGATCAGCCAGCGACGAAGGCCCGTGTTCACAGAGGCTTTCGATCAGATCCATCGCCTTGTTCAGCGAATTGACGGTATAGGCCTTCTCCGCGGCCATAACCTGACGCCCTTTCCGGCGGCTTGGCCCCTGGCGGCGGCCCGGCCGATAATGACTACCTGCAGCCAAACCTAACATATTCAATTGCTTTTTACAATATGAAATAATCGAACCTTCATATGGCGCGGCCCGGCTCAAGGGGCCTGGAGGGCCGCGGCCCGCATTTCATAATTCCCATTTTCATTTTATCCAGTAAAACGAGGCTTCGCCGGGAAGCGGCCTTAACAGATATTTTTTTTAAATAATAGTTAATAAGATCATAATATTATTCTTAAGAAGCCGCCCGGCGCCAAAATCGGGATTGACAAAATTTCCTGGATGGCTATAATTTCATTATCGTCAATATCGTTGCTGATCGGCTAATAAGGAGCGGTTGATCTCTATGGCCAAGGAACTGATTCTGGTCCTCAACCCCGGGTCCACCTCCACCAAGGTGGCCCTCTATGAGGGCGAAAAGGAGCTGGACAGTCAAAACCTGCCCCACCCCCCGGAGGAGCTGGAAAAATATCCCGACATAAACGACCAGTTGGGCTTTCGCCGGCAGGCCATCCTGGACTACCTGAAAGAGCGGCGGGTCGGCCTGGGCGACCTGGCGGCCATCGCCGCCCGGGGCGGCGTGGTCGGGCAGCTGGAAAGCGGGGCCCACCTGGTGGACGAGGCTTTCGCCAGGGCCTCCCTGAACAGTCCCCAGCCCCACCCGGCCAACCTGTCCCCGGTCATCGCCCGGGAACTGGCCGAAGAGGCCGGCATCAAGGCCTATGTCTACGACCCGGTCTGCGCCTGCGGCCGGGCCGAGGACCTCATCTCCATCTCCGGCCTCCCGGAACTGCCCCGCCCTTTCCTGACCCACGTGCTCAACAGCCGGGCGGTGGCCATCGAGCAGGCCCGGCGGGACGGGCGGGAGCTTTCGGAGAGCGTCTACATCGTCTCCCACCTGGGCGGGGGCATCACCACCAACCTCATCCGCCACGGCCGGGTCTACGACATCGTGGCCGACGACGAGGGCGCCTTCTCCCCGGAACGGGCCGGGGGCCTCCCGGCCCGCTACCTGGCCAGGCTCTGCTATTCGGGCCGCTACAGCGAAAGCGAGATGCGGGCCCGCCTGAAGGGCCGGGGCGGGCTGATGGCCTATCTGGGCACCAACGACCTGATCGAGGCTGAAAAAAAGATCGAGGCCGGCGACCGGCAGGCCCGCCTGGTCGTGGAAGCCATGGCCCTTCAGATTTCCAAGGACATCGCCTCCCTCTACCCGGTGGTGGACGGGAAGGTCGACAAGACCGTGCTGACCGGCGGCCTGGCCCATTCGCGCTTTCTGACCGGCCTGATCAAACAGCGCTGCGCCTTTCTGGGGCCCATGGAAATCATGGCCGGGACTTTTGAAATGCCGGCCCTGGCCCTGGGCGTCCTCCGGGTGCTCCGGGGGCGGGAAGAGGCTCATATCAATAAATTTTGAGGGGAGGCCGCCAAATGAAAAAACTGATGACCGGCAACGAAGCGCTGGCCCTGGGGGCCTGGGAGGCCGGCTGCCACCTGGCCACCGGCTACCCGGGCACCCCCAGCACGGAAATTCTGGAAAATTTGTCCGCTTATAAAGAAGTCCATTCCCAGTGGGCGCCCAATGAAAAAGTGGCCCTGGAAGTGGCCGCCGGCGGCTCGGCCGCCGGCGGCCGGGTCATCTGCACCATGAAGGTCGTGGGCCTGAACGTGGCGATGGACCCCCTGATGACCTTCGCCTACATGGGCGTCCGGGGCGGCCTGGTGGTCATTGTGGCCGACGACCCCGGCTGCTCCAGTTCCCAGACCGAGCAGGACAACCGCCTGATCGCCCCCCTGGCCAAGATTCCCCTGATCGAGCCCTCCGACAGCCAGGAATGCAAGGACTTCCTCAAGGCCGCCTTTGAGGTCAGCGAAAAATTCGACGTGCCGGTGCTTTTCCGGGTCACCACCCGGGTCTGCCACTCCAAGAGCCTGGTGGAAGTCGGCCGGCGGCGGGAGGCGCCCATCAGGCCCTATGAGAAAACCGGCAAGTATTGCAGCGGCCCGGCCCTGTCGCGCGTCAACCACCAGCGCCTGGAAGACATGCTGCCCAAGCTGGAGGAATACTCTGAAAGCAGCCCCCTGAACCGGGTCGAGTGGGGCGACAAATCCGTCGGCGTCATTGCCAGCGGCATTTCCTACCAGCACGCCCGCGAGGTTTTCGGGGAAAAGGCCTCCTACCTCAAGCTGGGGCTGACCCACCGGGCCCCGAGCCGGCTGATCAGGGACTTCGCCAGGGAAGTCCAAAAGCTTTACGTCATCGAAGAGAACGACCCCTACCTGGAAAACACGGTCAAGCTGCTGGGCGTGGACTGCGTCGGCAAGGCCCGGCTGCCGCTGGTCTGCGATTTGAGCCCGGAAATCATCCGGGCCGCGCTTCTGGGCGAAAAGCCCGCCCCCCCCTACCGGATCGAGGCCAGCCCGCCGCCCAGGCCCCCGGTGCTCTGCGCCGGCTGTCCCCACCGCAGCGCCTTCTACGCCGTCAGCCGCCTGAAGAACGTGGTGGCCGCCAACGACATCGGCTGCTACACCCTGGGCATGGCCCCCCCGCTGAACGTCACCGACACCATCGTCTGCATGGGCGCCGGCATTTCCGCCGGCCTGGGCCTGGAAAGGGTCCTGCGCCTCAGCGGCCAGAACGACAAGAAGGTTTTCGGCTTCATCGGCGACTCGACCTTCTTCCACAGCGGCATCACCGCCCTGATCGACGCGGTCTGGAACAAGTCCAACCTCGCCGTCTGCATTCTGGACAACCGCACCACGGCCATGACCGGCCACCAGCAGCATCCCGGCACCGGCCGGACCCTCAGGGGCGAAGAATCCGTGGCCCTGGACATCGAGGCCATCGTCAAGGCCGTGGGCGTGCCGCCCGAACAGGTCCGGCTGGTGGACGCCTATGACCTGGCGGCCGTCCGGGGCGCGGTCAAAGAGGCCGCCGACTCCGAGGGGGTTTTCGTCATCATCTCCAGGGCCCCTTGCGCTCTCATTAAAGAAGCGCAGAAACAGAGGGCCGGAATGAGCTGCCGGATCGACCCCGAAAAATGCCAGAAATGCCAGAGCTGCCTGAGGATCGGCTGCCCGGCCGTGGTTCGGCGCGGCGAGACGGTCTCCATCGATGCCCAGAGCTGCAACGGCTGCGGCCTCTGCTTCCAGGTCTGCAAATTCGACGCTATCGGAAAGGAGGGTGGACCCAAATGATCAAGAGTCTGCTTTTAGTCGGAGTCGGCGGCCAGGGCACCATCCTGACCTCCAAGATACTTTCCGAGGGGCTCGTCCAGCTCGGCTACGACCTCAAGATGTCTGAAATCCACGGCATGGCCCAGCGGGGCGGCAGCGTCACCACCCAGATCCGCTATGGGGAAAAAGTCTATTCGCCCTGCATCGGCGCCGGCGAAGCCGACCTTTTGGTGGCCTTCGAAAAAGTGGAGGCCGTCCGTTACCTCGCTTCCCTGAAAAAAGGCGGGGCCCTGATCGTCAACGACCATGAAATCTATTCCCTGCCGGTGCTGACCGGCGCGGCCGCCTATCCGGAAAATCTCGGCCCCCGGCTGGCCGAGCTCGTCCCCGGCCTGAAACTTCTGAACGCCAACCAGATCGCCGCCGGCCTGGGCAACGCCAAAGCCCAGAACGTGGTCATCCTGGGGCTCATCGTCAAGACCCTGGGCCTGGAAAAGCATGACTGGCCAGGCGTCATCAGGCAGTTCGTGCCGGAAAAACTGCACGGCCTGAACCTGGCCGCCTTTGACAAAGGCCTGTCGGCCTGAGCCGGGCAAAAACCGCCTTTTTGCGCGGTGGAGGATAACAGTCGGCAAGCTCAACTCTTGGCTTGCCATGGAGGCTGATATGAGACTGGTGGGCATCAGCGGCATGACCGGGGTCAGCGAGGCCACTTTGGAGGAATACGGGCGGCTGGTATCGAAGGCCTGTCCCGAAGCCCGGGTGGACATCCTGTCCCGGGACGTTTTGCCGGAAGAGGAAATCATCAGGAAACTTCAGGGCTATGAAGTGCTGATGAGCGGTTTTCAGCCCATGACCGAAAAGGCTTACGCCGAAACCGGGCTCCGGGCCTACTGCGCCTGCAGCATCGGCTTTGACTTCACCAACCCCCGGGCGGCCTCCAGGCACCAGGTGCTGGTCACCAACAATCCCGAGTACTGTGTGGCCGAAGTGGCCGAGCACGCCGTGGCCCTGATTCTGAACTGCGCCCGAGGGATCTATAAAATGGGGCCGCTGGTCAAAGGCGGGCACTGGGGTTTTCCGGCCTTAAGGCCCTTGAGCCGCTTCGCGGGCAGCACCGTCGGGCTTTACGGCTTCGGCCGCATCCCCCGGCTGATCGCCAGGCGGCTGGCGGGTTTCGAGGTCGATATCGTCACCTGCGACCCCTTCGTCAGCGCCGCCCAGGCCGAAGCCGGCGGCGCCCGGCTGGTGGATTTTGAAGAGCTGATCAGGGCTTCGGACTACCTCTCCCTCCACGCCCCTCTGACGGAGGCCACCAGGGGCGTCTTCAGCGAGCCTGTTTTCCGCAAAATGAAGGCCACGGCCTATCTCATCAACACCGCCCGGGGGCCCATCGTCGACCAGGAAGCCCTCTACCGGGCCCTGGCCGAAGGCTGGATCAAGGGCGCCGGGCTCGACGTTCTGGAAAACGAGCCGCCCACGGACCGCGACCGCCGGATCATCGAACTGCCCAACGTCACCGTCACCGGGCATTCGGCCTTCTATTCCGACGAATCCCTGGCCAGGCAGACCGTCTTGACGGCGGAGAACATCGTGCGGGTCCTGAAAGGCGAAAGGCCCGAAAACGTGGTCAACCCGGAGGTGCTGGAGCTGGTGGACTGGATCGCCCAATAGGCGGCCGGGCTTTTTGGGGGGCCCGAAAAGAGCGCGCAGGCTCTCAATGCCGCCGGTCCTTGCCCGGGAACTGGTCCAGGCTGTCGGCCCGATAGGACATTTCCGAGGCTTCGTTCTGCCAGTCATGGCTCTTTTGGGGGTCGTGCTCGGCATTGGCCAGGGCTTCGGCCACCCTGGCCAGATTTCTCCAGAGAACCGGGTCGTGGGGAGCCAGTTGGCCGGCCCGGAGATAATGCCGATAGGCCTGATCAAATTTTTCGCGGCGCCGGGCCGGATCCTCCAAAGCCCAAGCCCGCTGGTAGAGAATCTGCCCCAGCCCGCTGTGGTGTTCCGGGTCCTCAGGGTCCAGGGCCACAGCCGTTTCATATTTCTCCATAGCCTCGCCCAGGGCGGCCAGGGCCCCGGCCTCGCTTTCCACGGCCCGGGAGAGATGGAAGAGGGCCCGGCCCCATTCGGCCCAGAGCCCGGCATCTTCAGGGCGGAGGCCGCAGGCGGTCTTCAGGCTCTCGACCGCCGCCCGGGCGTTGGGCAGCAGCCCGCCGTTGACCGCGGCCAGTTCCTCGGGCAGTTCGGCGGCCTCCAGGCGGGCCTGCCCCAGAAGCCGCCAGATTTCCTCACGGCCCGGGGCCAGGGCGGCGGCCCTTTCATATTTTTCAATGACGGCCGACAGCAAAAGCGGGCGTTCCTGGTCGGGGCTTTCCCAGCCCAGCTCCTGCAAAAGCCGACCCCAGAAAAGCCAGACCTCGCCGTCCTCGGGCTCGACCCGGGCCGCCTTTTCCAGCTTGTCCAAAGCTTCCCGCCACAGTTGCCGGCGCCGGAAGGGTTCCCGCTCGGCCCGGGCCCGGTTCTGGATCAGGACGCTCCAGCCGCACCAGGGGCCGGCCTGCCGGGGATAGAGTTCCGTGGCCCGCCGAAATTTTTCGGCGGCCTCCCGCCTCAGGCGTTCCGCCTCGGCCGGGTCGCCGGTCAGTTCGGCCAGATCGCCCAGCACGTCGCCCCAGTTCTTCAGGGTGACCAGGTGGTCGCCGTTCAGGCGGGCGGCCTGGGCGTATTTGCGGGCCGCTTCCCTGAAAAGCTTGCGGCGGCGGGCGGCCGAAGGCCGGGTCTCGGCCAGTTCGGCCAGGGCGTAAGCCCAATTGTGCCAATTGACGGCCGCCCGTTCGGGCTCCACCCCCTCGCAGGCCGCGGCCGCGGCGTACTTTCTGGCGGTGTCGGCCCAGAGATCGCCGGCCCGGGGCCCGCCCAGTTCGGCCCGGGCGCTCAGCAGGTTGGCCCATTCGGAATAGACTTCCTCCCCCGGGGCCAGTTCGGCGGCCCGGGCGCAGAAAGCGGCCCCTTCCGCCAGAAAGGCGGCCGCCTTCTCCCCCCCGCCGGCCAGTTCGGCCAAAGCGGCCAGGCAGGCGCCGGCCTGGAGAAAAACCCGGTGATCCCCGGTCTCCCGGCCGGCCGCCGCCCGCAGATGGCCCAAAGCCTCCAGGTGGAGAGCCTCGGCCGCCCGGGACTCTTCCGGGCCGCAAAGGAGGCCGGCCTCATAAAGGCAGCGGCCGGCCAGCAGCCGGCCCTGGCGGCGCCCCAGCCGGGCGGCTGAAAGAAAGAGACGGGCCGCGTAACGGTAGTAGGTCCCGGCCCGGCCGGGGTGGTGATCCGCCAGCCGGGCCACGGCCTGCCCGAATTCTTCATGAAAGGCGCCGTCAGAGTCCCGGCCCCGGCGGGCGGTTTCAAAAAAATCGACCGCCCGGCCGAGGGCTTCCAGATCCGGGGCCTGATCGCCGAAAACGGCCAGGCGGCTCAAAACCCGGCCCCGGCCCTGCCAGGCCGGGCTCAGGGCCGGGTTCAGATCCACGGCGCGCCCGTATTTCTCCAAAGCTTCTCTCAAAGCGGGCGCCGACTGCCCGGCCCGGTCTTCCAGAACGCGGGCCCAGTCGGCCAGAATGGAACCGTCTTCCGGCGCCAGACGGGCCGCCTGTTCATAGTGCCCGGCGCCGGCCAGGCCCCCTTGGCTCTCCGGCGGCCCGGCGCCCTCTTCTTCGGCCTTTTCCCGGCCCCTGACCCGGCCCAGCAAGGCCAGGGCCCAGCCCAGGTAGGCCTGGGGACCGGGCTCGCCGGGCAGTTCCCGGCCCAGCCTTTTCAGGCGCAAGATCGCTTTTTCCAGGCGGGGACGGAGGGCCGGCCCGTCCTGAAAGCCCCGGTTCAGCAGGGCCTCCAGCAAACGGCGGCTGTCGTCGTCGAAAGCGGCCGACAGGCGCTCCCAATCCAGATGGCAGGCCGTATCGTGCGGCAAGCGGCGGGAAGCGGCCGCCGGCCAGGCCTCCCGGCGGGCCTGGCGCTGGCAGCGGCGGACATAGAGGCCCAGGTTGACCAGCAGCAGAGCGGCCAGCGCCCAGAAGCCGGGCTGAACCCAGGGCCGGTCGCTGGGCAGGATCAGAAAAAAGGCCAGCGCGGCCAGCAGCAGAATAGTGATCAGGTTCGAAATTTTCCCGGGCATAAACCCCTGCTCCCGGCCCCCCGGGGCGGCCCGCCCCGGGGCCCTGGCCTGACCGGCGGGGACCGTCAGGCGCCCCTTGGCCCGCCGGGGCCGCTTTTCCGGGCCGGCAGCCGGTCGGCGTTTTCCAGGGCCCAGCGCAGTTGGCGGCAGAGCCCCCGCCAGAGATTGCACTCCCCCCCGGTCAGGAGGCTGCGGTTGAAAATTTTCTTGATGTTCATCAGCCAGTGCCCGGGATTGTCGGCGGGCAGAAAGCCTATGTGCACCAAGGTTTCGGACAGGTCCTCATACATCCCGTCAAGATCTTTCTGAGAGGCCGGCTTAAGGCTCGGGGCTTCGGGTTCCCCGCCGGCGGCCACCAGGAGTTCGTAGCCGACCAGCAGCACGGCCTGGGCCAGGTTCAGGGAACTTGACGGCGGATCTTCCGTGGGAATGCGCAGAACTTTTTGGCAGAACCGCAGATCCCCGGTGCTCAGGCCCATGCGTTCCGGCCCGAAAAGCAGGGCCACCGGGCTGGGGTCGCTTTCCGCCAGAAGTTCCGGGGCCAGTTGCCGGGGGGTATAGAAGAGCCCCCGCCGATGGCCCACCCGGGCCGTGCTGCCCACCACCAGCCCGTAGTCGGCCAAAGCCTCCCCCAGGTCCTGGTGGATGGTCATCTGCTCCAGCACCCAGGCGGCGTGGCTGGTGGCCGTGGCCCGCATCAGTTCCCAATTGAGGCTGCGGGGCCGCACCAGGCGCAGGCGGCCCAGCCCCATATTGGCCATGGCCCGGGCCGCGGCCCCGATGTTGTCGGCCTTCTGGGGCTCCATCAGCACCACGTCGATGTGGCGGCGGCTGAGCATTTTCGGCCGCCGGTCCAGCTTGTTCAGGGCTCGTCGCATATTTCTTCCGGGGGCTTCGGCCGTCGGTTGACCTTCAACTGGGCCTGGCTCAGCCCGTTCAGGGCCCAGTCCTTGGCCGCCGAGGCCGCCGCCGCCAGGGAAGCGTTCACCGCCGGCCACTCTGGTTCCAGAAAATCGCCCAGCACATAGTCGATCTGGCCGTGGACGAAAATCTCTTTCGGCGGGCGGCCGATGCCTATCCTGAGGCGGCCGAAATCCTGCCGGAGCGCAGCCAGGATGGAACTGAGGCCCTTATGCCCGGCCGTACCCCCGCCGAAAGTCATCTTCAGGCGCCCCGGCGGCAGATCCATCTCGTCATGCATCACCAAGAGGTCGCGGCCGTCGATCTTATAAAAGGAAAGCAAGTCCAGCACCGCCTCGCCGGAAAGGTTCATATAGGTCTGGGGCCAGGCCAGAACCAGGGGCCGGCCCTCCAGGCGCCCGCTTACGGCCAGGCTGCTTTTGAAACGCCGGGGCGGGCCCAGGCCCAAGCTCTCCGCCAGCCGGTCCAGGGCCATAAAGCCGGCGTTGTGGCGGCTCCGGGCGTATCGGGGGCCGGGGTTGCCCAGGCCGACTATGAGCCGCGCCCGGGAAGCCTCCGGGGCCTTTTGTCGATTTAAGCGGCCTGGGTTCAAACGACGGCTTCCATAGTATCAAATAAAAAAGACCCGTTCAAGGGCGGCGGCCGGACGGGTCTTCAAAACGGCGGTCGGGGACGCCGCGCGGCTATTTCTTGCCCTTGGCGCCGGCTTCAGCTTCTTCGCCGGCTTCCTGCTCGGACTTGAGCCCCTTGGGCGTCACCACCGTGGCCACCGGCAGATCGGTGGTGAAAGTCAGCTTCAAGCCTTCGGGGACCTGGATCTGGGAAAGGTGCAGGGAATGGCCCAGGCCCAGGGCGGAAACATCCACCGCCAGTTCGGCCGGCACCCGGTCCGGAAGAGCCGTGACCGCGACTTCGCGGGCGCCCGACTGCAACTGGCCGCCCTTTTCCACGCCGGCGGGTTTGCCGGTGAGCGTCACCGGCACCTTGACCGTGATGGGCGAAGCCGGATCGACCTTGTAGAAATCGGCGTGGATGACCCGGCGGCTCAGGGGATCGACCTGATAATCCTTCAGCAGGGCCGGCTGGGGGCCGGAGCCCTCGACCTCCAGGGTATAGAGAAAACGGTTGCCCTCGCCGGCGGTCAACGCGTTTTTAAATTCCTTGTAATCCAGGCAGAGGCTCTGGGCCCCGTCCAGGCCGGGGCCGTAAAAAACGGCCGGCAGCCAGCCTGCGGCCCGCAGCCGGCCGGCGTGATTGCTGCTTTTGGCCTCGCGGCTTTTAGCTTTCAAAACATTTGAGAGACCCACAATAACCTCCTGGGGCGCCGTCAAGATTTAAACCGTGAATTGCATTACCCGCCCGAACTGTATATTGTAGCAAACGCGGCCAGGCCTGTAAAGACCTTTTTAAAGGGCGCCCGCCGTCAGACAAACAGCGAACTGACCGAGTCTTTCTGGTGAATGCGGCGGATGGCCTCGCCCAGGAGCGGAGCCACGCTCATGACCTTGATTTTAGGGGAATTCCGGGCCCTTTCACTTAAGGGAATGGTGTTGGTGACCACCACCGAGGACAAGACCGACTTTTCGATGCGGTCCAGGGCCGGGCCGGAAAAGACGGCGTGCGTGGCGCAGGCCAGCACCTCGACCGCGCCCAGTTCCTGAATGACCCCGGCGGCCTGGGTCAGGGTGCCGGCCGTATCCACCATATCGTCGATGATCACCGCCACCCGGCCCTTGACCTCGCCGACGATGTTCATGGCCTGGGCCACATTGGGGGCGTCCCGCCGTTTGTCGACGATGGCGATGGGCACATCCAGATGCTTGGCGAAATAGCGGGTTCTTTCCACCCCGCCGGCATCGGGCGAAACCAGGACCAGATCGTCGCTCTTCCGGCCCCGGAGATATTCCAGGAGGACCGGGGCGGCGTAGAGATGATCCACCGGAATGTTGAAAAAGCCCTGGATCTGGCCGGCATGGAGATCCATGCCCAAGATCCGGCTGGCCCCGGCGACGGTGATGAGGTCGGCCGCCAGCTTGGCGGAAATCGGCACCCGGGGCGCGGCCTTGCGGTCCTGCCGGGCATAGCCGTAATAGGGGATGACCGCGTTGATGCAGTTGGCCGAAGCCCTCTTCAGGGCGTCGATGATCAGAAGCAGCTCCATCAGGTTGTCGTTGACCGGAGCGCAGGTGGACTGGATGACGTAAATGTCGCGCCCGCGCATGTTTTCGCCCAGTTCCACCAAAATTTCGCCGTCGGAGAAACGGCGGATCTGGGTCAGGCTCAGGGGCTGCCCCAGATGTTCGGAGATTTCCCCGGCCAAAACGGGGTTGGAATTGCCGCCGATCAACATCATGTCATTACGCATCATGGCCCCCTGAAGCCGCCGGCCGCCCGGGAAGCGCGCCGGCCGGCCATTTCATTTAAGTTGTTGACCAATATGGAGGGTGCTAATTCGATGGCTGGGGCGGCAGGATTCGAACCTGCGAATACTGGCTCCAAAAACCAGGGTCTTAACCGCTTGACGACGCCCCATTGAGCAGAGATGTTTTATTTCAGCGAAGGGCGATGCGCGCCGGCCTCAGCCAGCCCCCGCCCTCTTCCAGCGCGGCCGGCGATTTCCTCGGGGAAAAAAACCAGAAAGTCGGCCCGCTGCCGGACAGGCCCCAGGCTTCCGGCGCCAGGGCCCGCACCGCCCCGGCCGCCCCGGCCAGGGCCGGCGCCAGGCCGGCGGCCGCAGCCCAAAGGTCGTTTTCACCGGGCTCGGATACAGGCCCAAGATTATTATCTGCCGGGGGATTTGTCAACCCCAAATTTTTGAAAACCTCGGCCGTGGACAGGTTAAAGTCGGGCTTGTACAGGAATATTCGGCGGCCGGCCCAAATTTTGAAGGCCGCCGGCGCCGGGCTGAAGATCTCCCCCCGGCCGCCGGCCCGGACCAGAGGCCGGGGCTGCAAAAAAAAAGGCAGATCAGCCCCCAGGCTCCGCCCCAGTTCCAATAGGGCCCCCGGGGCCAGCGGCCGGGGCGAGGCCCGGTTCAAAGCCGCCAGCACGGCCGCGCCGTCGGATGAACCGCCCCCCAGGCCCGCGCTTACGGGGATATGCTTTTCCAGGCGGATCTCCAGGCCCTCGTCCGGCCAGCCGGCCCGGCGCCGGTAAGCGGCGGCGGCCTTCAGCACCAGGTTGCCCGGCCCGTCGAAACCGGCCGGCAGGCCCCCCGGGAGAGAAGCGGCCGAGGTCAGCCGATCCGGTCCCGGCCTCAAAAACAGGCGGACCCGGTCGGCCAGGTCGAGCCTGGCCATGACCGAGTCCAGTTCATGGTAACCGTCCGGCCGCCGCCCCAGCACCTTCAGATAAAGGTTCAGCTTGGCCGGGGCTCGGACGGCCCGGCTGAGGGCGCGGGGGAGCCCGGAACTCATTCGTCGAGCTTGATGGTGTAATAGAGGTTGCCGCCGCCCCGCTTGACCAGGAAGCGCAGAATGTCGCCTTTCTTCTTGGAACTCACGGCCCGGCGATAGTCGGCCAGGGTCTTGACCGGCCGGCTGTCGATCTCCAGGATGACGTCGCCGGCCTGAAGGCCCGACTCCGCGGCCGGGCTGTCGGCTTCAATGCCCGAGACGTAAAGCCCGTCACGCTCGCTGAGATTCTGGCGGGCGGCCATTTCCGGGGTTATTTCCCGGAGAGAGAGGCCGAGCTGCTGTTCATCGGCCCTGGCTGTGGCGGGCCCCAGCTCCGCGCCGTCGTCCTTAAGTTCGGCCACGGTCAGGTCCAGGGCGACTTCCCGGCCGTCCCGCCAGACCACGACCTTGACCTTCTTCCCTACCGGGGTATTGGCCACGATCAGGGGCAGATCCTGCCAGTCCTGGATCTCCTGCCCGTCGAAGCTCAGGACGATGTCATCGTGACGGGCCTTGGCGGCCACGGCCGGGCCCTCGGGATCGACCAGGGTGACCAGGGCCCCCCGGGCTTCGGCCAGGCCGAAGCTCCGGGCCAGATCCTCCGTGACCTTGGTGATCTGGACGCCCATCCAGCCGCGCACCACTTTGCCCCGGCTCTTGAGCTGCTCGACCACGCCCTTGGCCATGTTGGCCGGAATGGCGAAGCCGATGCCCACATTGCCGCCCCCGGCGGCCACAATGGCGCTGTTGATGCCGACGACCTCGCCGTAAAGGTTCAGGAGGGGCCCCCCGGAATTGCCGAAATTGATGGCCGCGTCGGTTTGCAGGTAATCGTCATAGGGGCCCTGGCCGATGGACCGGCTCCTGGCCGAGAGAATGCCGGCGGTGACGGTGTGTTCCAGCCCGAAGGGGTTGCCGATGGCCACCACCCAGTCGCCGATCCGCAGCTTGGAGGAATCGCCCAGGGCCAGGAAGGAATAGCTGCCCTTCTCTTTCAGCTTGATCAGGGCCAGGTCGGTCTTGGGGTCCCGGCCGATGATTTCCGCCGGAATCTCCTTGCCGCTGGACAGCTTGACCTTGATCTCCTCGGCCCCTTCCACCACATGGTTGTTGGTGACGATGTGGCCTTCGGCGTCAATGATGAAGCCGGAACCCTGGCCCCGCTCCTTGCGGTCGCTTTGGGGACCGGGCCGGCCGAAGAAGCGGTCGAAGAAATCATCGCCCGGGCCGCCAGGGCCGCCCGGGCCCATGCGGAACGAACGCGACCTGACGGTTTTGGAGGTCGAGATAAAAACCACCGCCGCTTCGGCCTTTTCCGCCACCGGGGCGAAAGAAGGCACGGCCGCCAGGGGCGCGCCGTCGGAAGCCGAAGGCTCGGGAGCCGCCGCCAGGGGCGCGGCGGCCAGCAGGGTCATCAACAGAACAGAAGAAAACAATCGCCCGATTTTCATGGGTAAATCCTTTATTTTTTTGGGGGATCAGCGCTGGCCTTCACATATTTCATCCGCAGATCATAGAGAAGGGTGGTCAAAAGGGCTTCTTCCTCGGGCAGCAGATTGCCCTTGGTCTTGGCCTGCAGAACCGCCAGAAGATCGATGGCGTGCCTGGCCGCCGGCAGATCCGGCCGGCTGGGGGTCGGCCCCCCGTCCGGGTTTTCCCCCAAATGAATGAGGGCCGAAGTGGCCAGGCCCACCAGAAGGCCGGCCAGATCGGCCGGGGGCAGATAAGCGGAAGACGCGGGCCGGTCCTGGCGGGCCTCGGCCCCGGCCGGCGGAGGCTGAGGCGCTTCTTCCGGACCGTCGGCGTCGGGGTTGAGCTGCCCGTCCGGCCTGAACAGTCGCCTGTCGTTCACCACAAATTCTTCTGACATGTCAAATCCTTATCAATAAACCTGTCGATCCCGAAACCAGCGGGCAAAGCTGTTCCGGCCTGAATATCATAGATATATTAATACCGGCCCCGGATCAAATCAAGGGAGGCCGGAATTTTTACGGCGGGCTCACTGGGAATTGACTATGAAGTCGGCCAGGATATAGACCGGGACGACATTGAAAAGCAGGGAATCCAGGCGGTCCCAAAAACCCCCGTGGCCCAGGAGCAGCGGCGAGGAATCCTTGATGTCCACGGCCCGCTTGATGGTCGATTCGAAGAGGTCGCCCATGGCCCCCCAAAAGCCGAGAAAAAGGCCCAAAACGGCCAACTGCCAGAGGGAGGCCTGCAGGAAAGCGGCGCAGACGCCCGAGACCAGAACCGAGGCCAGCACCCCGCCCAGAAGCCCGGAGACCGTTTTGTGGGGGCTGACCTTGGGGCAGAGCTTGGGGCCCTTCAGCCTGGCGCCGACGTAATAGGCGGCCGTATCGGCGGCCATGGTCGCCAGGAGAAGATAGAGCAGCCACTGGCCGCCGCCGCTGGTCTTTTTCAGCATAAAGAAAAAAGACAGCAAAAAGCTGAGATAGAGATGCCCCAGAGCCAAACGGCTCAAGAGGTTCACCAGAACCGGGCCGCTTTCCCGGTCCAGGCCCCACATGCTGTAGCCGGCCCCGATGGCCAGGGCCAGCACCAGGCCGATGGACTGGCCCGAGGGGCCGTAAAAGGAGGCGCCGCCGGCCACCGCCAGCCAGCCGGCCAGGGCCAGGGCCAGAAGACCGGTCCGCTCGGCGCCGAAAAGATGGCGGCTGAATTCCCACCAGGCCAGCCCGCCGACCAGCAGCATCAGGAGAAAGAAATAGAGGAATTCCTCCGCCAAAACGGCCAGGACCACCGGCGGCAGCAGAACGACGGCCACCAGCCAGCGGCTGCGGTGACTGTCCATCAAAATTTTTAACTTTTCATGCATTTTTTATGGCCTTCTTCCTGGCCGGGGCTGGTCCTCCCTGAGCCAAAACCAATGGTTTTGGCTCAGTAGCGGCCTCATCGGCCAGCCAGACCGGTCGCTCCGTCATTTTTTTACGGCCTTCTTCCTGGCCGGGGCTGGTCCTCCCTGAGCCAAAACCAATGGTTTTGGCTCAGTAGCGGCCTCATCGGCCAGCCAGACCGGTCGCTCCG
>JAISFR010000039.1 GCA_031263565.1 Candidatus Adiutrix sp.
GGCTTTGAAAGATCCATATAAGGCCGGAATGTTTCACGGCAACCCGTATTATGCGAAATCCGACATCCAGGGACGCTTGGTGGCGATTCTCGACGGCCAGTTGGAGAGCCGGGGCCTGGAACTCATCACCCAGATCTCCAGGTGCGTGCTGAAAAATGAAATTCACGAACTCATCGCCAGCGACGAGCCCGGTCTGGGCGCCGGTTCCAAAGTCGAAAAAGTGGCCTATCTGGGCTTCCTTGAAATCAATCAGGCCGGCGTGCTGATCATCGGCGACGAGGTACTCTGGGCCGGGCGGGTCATCGGCACCGTGGCCGGCTTTGACGAAACCCATACGCCCAACCACCTCAACATCGTCGTCAGCACCAGGGAGCGGCTGTCGGGGGCCGACCTGAAGCTGAATTTAGGTGATTCGATCACTTTCAGGCAGGCTCAAAGCTGACCAGGCTCTAAAACAATTTTATCGTAAGGAGAACAATTCCATGTATGAGGCCAAACTCAAAGAAATGGGCATAGACCTGCCGGAAGCCGCGAAGCCTTTGGCGGCTTACATCCCGGCCGTCAAAGTCGGCGACTGCGTCTACAGCTCAGGGCAGATTCCCCTGGTGGGGGGCGAGCTGAAATTCAAAGGCAAGGTCGGCGCGGAAATCAGCGAGGCCCAGGCTTATGAGGCGGCCAGAGTCTGCGCCGTCAACTGCCTCAGCGCCATCAAAGGGGTGATCGGCAGCCTTGATCAAATCGCCCAGGTCGTCAAAGTCACCGGCTTTGTCAACAGCGCCCCCGGCTTTAACGCCCAGCCGAAGGTCGTCAACGGCGCCTCCGAATTTTTGGGCGAAGTTTTCGGTGAAGCCGGCAGGCATGCCCGCTCCGCGGTGGGCGTCAGTGAGCTGCCCGTGGACGCGGCGGTGGAAGTGGAAATGATCGTCAAGCTGAAATAATTTTTTTACCCAGGGGCTGATCGGCACCGATGAGCGGCCGGCCGTTTTCATCGCCCCGGATTGGTTGTTTGAAAGGAGAACCGCCATGTCCAAATTCAAGTACAAGTATCAGATGTACAAACATTTACAGGCCAATATCCCCAACATCTACGCCGACCTGCGCAAGGCCGCCGAAGGCATCGGCATCCCGGCGGAGAAAAAGGGCGCCCTGGGCCTGACCGGGGCCATCTCCGGCTGCCCGGCCCCCTTACGCAAAGACATCATGGAAGCCAGCGAAAAGGGCGCCCTCCAGGTCATCCCTCTGGCCACCCTGGTCGAGCAGATCCGGGAACTGGTCAAAGACGTTTACGGCGACGGCTATGACGCCGCCCCCGTGTCCACCTGCGAAGCCGGGCTCTGGCTGGCCTTTGACAGCCTGTTCTCGCCCCCGGCTATGGGCCGCGGCGACAACTACCGGGCCCGCTACATCGCCCCCTACGAAAAGCACATGCACCACCAGGCCGGCTACGGCCGGCCCTTCCCGGCCAAATACAAAGACTTCATCGCCGACCGGGGCTCCACCGCCGGCGAACTGGGCTTCTACGGCAAGCGCCAGAACAACCTCGACACCGTGATCGTGCCTCTGCCCGGGGCCAGGTATGACGTCCACGGCATCAAGAGTCACCCGGTGCCCCTCCTGACCGGGGTTGATCCGGACGCCGCCTGCGCGGAGTTGAAGAAAGTCGCCGAACGTCACGCCCCCCTGCTGACCGGCTTCACCTCCCTGGGCTACGACAGCCCCGGCTACGGTTATTCAGTCAAGGACAGCGACGGTGTGCCCAAGCTGCAGAAGAACATCGCCAAAATCGCCCAGCAGTACAACGTGCCCTACGTGGTGGACAACGCCTGGGGCCTGCCCTTCGTCGGTTTCGACCTGCCCGGATCCGGGGCCGACGCCGTGGTCTACAGCATGGACAAAGCCACCGGAGCGGCCACCAGCGGCCTGGTCATCGGCAAGGAAGAGGTCATGGTTCCCCTCCGCCGGGCCATGGGCCTTCACGGCGACCGCTGGGGCACCGGCGCTTCCTACGGCAAGGCCGCTTACGTCTGCTTCGACCCGGGCAAGGAAGCCCTGCTGACCCAGATTCAGGCCTTGAAGGTGCTGCGCGACCAGCCCGAAATCCTGACCGGACCGGTCGACGACCTGCATGAAATCGTCAAGGACGAATTCTCCAAGCTGCCCAAGAGCCTCCAGGAGGGCCTCCTGATTTCCAAGTCCTACAATTCCACGGCCGTGGAAGTCAACTACGAAGGGACCTGGAAAGACGGCCGGATGGGCATTCCCATATTCTCCATCGAGGACATGTATTCCGGCACCAACCTGTTCCAGAGCGGCCTGGCCCAGATGGGGGTCATCCCCACGGTGGCCTATGACGGCAACATCTACATGTCCACCGGCCTGGCCACCACGGACGAAAAGGGGACGCTCCTGGAAAAGGAAAGCCGCTGGTGCGTCAGGTCGCTGGTGAAGCTGATCGAAATCGTCTGCGAATACGCCGGCCTTTGAGGTCTACGGGCTTGACTCCACCGCCCCGGCCTTGGCTGGCCAGGCCGGGGCCGGACCTCACAGCCCTGAAGGATTTCCCGCCCGGCTTTATTTCATTATAGGGGAGGTGGATGATGACCGTGCCGGACGTGTTCGCCTACGTGCTCGACGCCCTGGACATAGAGACCCTCCTGGTCTGCACCAGCGAGGAGGAGGGCAAGCGAATCGCCCTGGAGCTGGCCAAGAAACTGGGCTTCAAGGACGTGGACATTGTTTTCATCAGGTTTCAGGGCTCCGGCGCGAGAGTCCGCCTCCGGGCGTACCTCAACCGGCCCGGCGACCAGTACGCCTGGCTCGATCTGGAAGACGCCGGGAGGTAAAGAACCGATGCCGCCAAAAAAAGTCTTGCTGGCCCCGTTGGACCCGGTGCATGACATCGCCCTGAAAATTATCAATCGCGGCCTGAGGGACGCCGGCTATGAAACGGTCATCCTGCCGCCGGACCTGCCGCCGGAGGAAATTATCCAGGCCATTATCGACGAAGGGGCCGAGACGGTTTTGATCAGCCGGACCTTAGGCTACGGCGTGGCCGAAGTCCTGGCCAGGTTCATTGACCTGACGGACGCGGCCGGCATTCGGGACCGGGTCAGGGTCGCGGTGGGCGGCATGGCCGTCCACCCGGAACTGGCCCAGGAACTGGGCTTTGACGCCGGCTTCGGCCCCGGCTCCACCGTTGAGGAAACCATCGCTTTCGTCGACGGCCGGGAATACGTCAAAAAATTCAACTTCGAACGCAAGCGTGAAGACGACCTGAGCGCCGGCTACAGCTATGAGGTCCGGCACAACCGCATCCGCGAACTGTTAGGCCGGATCACACCCCTGATTCTGGGCTGGGCCGAGGGCCTGACTTCGCCCGGAGTTCAAAGAGCGGCCGTGCGCGAAGAACTGTGGGACGTCAAGAAGTGGCGCGATCACGAGGAGCCCGAAGAATTTTTCGCCGAATACCCCAAATACTGCGAAGAGTCGGTGCGCAACTTTTATGAAAAGGGCCTCCTGCACCCCAAGACCCGCCTTTTCAGCCAAAAGGACGTGGAAAAACTCAAGGCCTATGTCCGGCGGTCCCGCCGGGACCTGCAAACGCCCCATCTCCAGCACAAGCTGATTAAGCCGGTCATTTTCAACCAATACGGCACCGGCTGCCCCTATATGGACATCGCCCACATCAAGGCCAGCGAGGCCTACGGGGCCGACGGCGTGATTCACTTCGACCCCTCCTGGGGGGCCAGGACCGAGGGGCTTTACGACGGCTTCCTGACCCACCAGGAAGACGGCACGGTCATCACCCCGGCCAACCTCAACCGCATTTACCGGGCCCTGGAGTACGGCACCCTGTGGCAGGTGCGGGCCCACCGCGGGCTGAACAGCCCGGAAACCGTGGTCCTGGCCGGTAAAATCGGCGCCAACCTGACCAAGATCAACATCTGCTACGGTTCCCTGGGCGCGGGCACCGACCCGGCCCGCCTGACCGTGGACGCCATTGCCGCCATCAAATACGCCGTCCAGTACCAGATGCCCTTTGACGTGGTCACCAATGAGGAACTCTGCGGCGTTCCGGCCCACAAGGCCCTGGCCGGCATGCTCATCGTGGCCCACCTGGGGGCGGCCCTGGGGGGGCGGCCCATACTTCAGCCGCTGTTCTGTTTTTCGCCGGAAGTCATGATCGGCGGCCAGATGGACGACAACTACGTTGATTTCAACGTGGCCAAAATTATGGCCCTGCGGGCCATCATGGACGCCCCCATCTGGCCCGGGGCCCCCATCGGCTTCCTGACCCAGACCGAAGACCGGGTCCAGTCCAGCGCCTCCACCGCCTTCCACGCCAGCCTGGCGGCCATGCTGGAAGTGGACGCCATCTCCATCGCCTCCGCCGACGAAGCCTATTCCGGCGGGCCCATCACCGTGGCCTCGCGGATCGACACCCTGCGGGCGGTCAGCGAAGGCTTCCGCTTCTTTGGACATTCCCGGATGCAGGTCAGCGCCCAAGCCACAGAATGGGCTGAAAAAATGATCGAAGGCCTTGAAAGGGTCCTCCAAGCGGTCGCGGCCCGGGGCGACTTCGTTCAGGCTTTATATGACGGTCTCCTCGGCAGCCGGGAAGAGGGGGCCTATCCGGGCCGGGCGGGAGTCAATACGGTCGTCAAAAAATGACCAACTTCATTATCGGGATTGCCGGCACGGCCAAGAATACCGGTAAAACCACGGCTCTGGCCGCTCTACTCAGCGAAATCAGGCCAGAGCCCGGCCCGACGACGGCCCTGACCAGCATCGGCTACGACGGCGAGCATTTCGACAACCTCACCGGTCTGCCCAAACCACGCATCTCAGTCGTCCAGGGCGAGATTCTGGCCGTAGCCGAACGCTGTCTTCATTCCGGCGACGCGGCCCTGGAAGTGCTTCAAAAAACGGACCTCCCCAGCCCTTTGGGCAAAATCGTCATCGGCCGGGTGACCCGGCCGGGCCAAATTGTTCTGGCCGGCCCCAACAAGCGCCGCGACCTGGCCGCCATCATCGACCGATTCACCGAACTGGGCGCAGGGCTGACCATTGTCGACGGCGCCCTGAGCCGGATAGCCCCCCTGGCGGCCGCCCAGGCCCTTTTGCTTTGCACCGGCGCGGCCCGCCACCGCGATCTGAATCTTTTAGCCGCCGAAACCAAACTGGTGGTTGAAATTTTGAAAACGCCGGCTTTGAAAGAACGGGGACTGGCGGCCCGCTTGACTTCCGTTCTCAACCGGGCCGGCTTCGATCAGTTTATGGCCGCTGTCCGCAAGTCCGAAACCATTCACCTCGACGGCATCTTCAGTGAATTGTACTACTCCGAATTTCTGGAACAAGCCGGGGATCTGGCCGGCCGGCGCCTGATTTTCGCCGACTCTGTCAAACTGCTGCTGTCCGGCGACGCGGGCGCCACCCGCCGCCTGATCGACGGCCTGAAAGCCAAGGGGATGCGGGTCGGGGTGGGCGCAGGCCCGAATCTGGCGGCGGTTGCGGTGAACCCCTATTACCCCAAATACCGTTACGATCTGAAAGAATACGAAGCCGCTTACGTGGACCAGGATGAACTGCTGGCCCGCCTGTCCGCCGGCCTGACCGTCCCGGTCTTCGATGTGGTCCGGCAGGGGGGGCGAGGCCTGTATGAGGCGCTTCTGGGTGAACATAATATTACTAAAGGGCCGGACTGGTTTTCAAGATGGGGTAGTTTGTGATATATTTATGCCTGAACTTCAATGGCCAGAGGCACAAAAAAAACGGAAACATCTTTCGCCGGTGGCGGTTCAGAGACGGTCATGCGATGGAATAATCCAGGAGTTGAGCAATGGAAAATAAATATCAAGTTTTGAATTATGGTACTGATCCAGGTGAAATCAGATACACAAAATGTCTGGAGGCCAAATTGCTCACCTTGGGACTAGGCTGCCACACCCGAGCGGAATTCAACAATCTTTTCGTCAACAGCGACTTTCAGCGTCAGAAAGAGCTTACTAGGATGGTCCCGCTTAAGCCGGCTTCAGCGGTTTCCAAAGTCCGCATACTTGGCAAAGAAGAGTTTCTTCGCCAAAAATTTGATGATTCGTATGTTGCGGAGGTTCTTGGTTCTGATTGGATTGACCGGGTGTAAGTAATCCCATGCTTGAAACCGCCCCACGCCATAGTCTCGCTTTAGCAGAGTTGTTGGACCGTATAGAGATTGACGTTCAACTACAAGACGCCTTGGGCAACAGCGAAATCGTCCGGCAAATAATAGATAATGCCGCCGGTATTTGTCAAAACCTGGCCGATATACGGCGTAACGGTAACCTTGAAAACATGGTCCGTGCCGAAGCAGCCTTACTTAGCCAGCATGTTGACTTAATGCGGGGGCGAACCCCAATCTGGCAGGAAGAATCTAACAGCCTGAATAAAGCCCAAAGAGAGATGGCCGAAGGCTGGCGCTGCTTGGATAACCTGATGCACGATATCGGCAAATACAATCAGGCTCAAGAGATTTACAATGTTAAAGCCAGAGATGGCTATCCCCAGGATGCGTTTAGAACTTATTGTGGGGGCCAGCACACTCGGCTCAGTAACTCGCTAAAATCACCCTACAGCGACGAATTCAGAATGATCTTAAAGGCCAGGGATGACAATGTCCTGGCTATGCAGAAAAAATACATCGAACACCAGCGCGAAAAGCTCCCTGAGCCGGCCCAAACGGTAGGAACCGAGCTTGCAAAGTATCAGATCACAAGAGTCGGCGCAATAGCGGAATTAAAAAGACAACGCGAAATGGGGATCGACCCAAAGTCCCAAGACCAGGCCAAAAGGAAAAAAAGTGATCGCGGGATAGATTTATGAGCCAGACCCAATGAAGCCTATTAGTTGGATGGTTTGGTTTACATAATATTACTTATCGGACAAATTTTAACCCCCAGAAACAGGCCCCCGCGGCTGATCCCGTTATTTAGATGACCAGTCAAGCCCTTAAACTTTTATCCCGGCTTGTAAGCCCCCGGGGCTTGTGGTAATATTGCCCTCCGAGTTGTCGACCCTTCTTGAAACTCAGGAGAAGCAATATAATGCCGCCGGAAATCGGAATATTTTTCGACCACGCCCGCCCGGACCGGATTGGTCTGCCGGAGGCCGTCTTTTGCCAGGGCAAACATATTTCCGTGCTGGAAAGACTGCTGCGGGAATTCAATTCCTCCCGGCCGGTCCTCTTTACCAGGCTGGAGCCGGATCTGTTCGCCCAACTGCCGCCCGAACTGCAAAACAGCGTTAATTACCACCCGGTCTCCCGCACCGCCTTCAGCCGGACCCTGCCGCTCCGGCCGGGCCTCAAAGTGGCCGTGGTTTCGGCCGGTTCGGCCGACGCCTTCGTCACCTGGGAGGCGGCCCGGACCTTGGAATACCTGGGCTTTGAGCACAGCGTCTATGAAGACCACGGCGTGGCCGGTCTCTGGCGTCTGGCCTCCCGTCTGGAGGAGATTGACAGCCATCAGGTGGTCATTGTGGTGGCCGGCCTGGACGCCGCCCTGGCCTCGGTCCTGGGCGGCCTGACCCCTAAGCCGGTCCTGGCCGTGCCCACTTCCGTGGGTTACGGTCAGGCCCAGGGCGGTCTGACCGCCCTGAACAGTATGCTGGTCAGTTGTGCTCCGGGCCTGTCGGTCTTCAATATCGACAACGGCTACGGCGCGGCCTGCGCGGCGGCCCGGGTCTTGAACCTGATATCGAGCCTCGGCCCCCGACCTTAGATTATTCGCCGAAATTTTTGACCCAGAACAAATATTTCCGGACTTTGGCCGCGAGTGGCCCGGGGTTTCAGGCGGGTGATTTTTTCGAAGCGGGGCTTGAGAGCCCGGATAAAGTCGTCGCCGTCCGGACTCTGGAAAATTTTGAAAAGAAAATGCCCGCCGGCTTTCAGCCATTTTTCGGCCTGGAGCCAGGCCATGCGGCACAATTCCAGGCTGCGGGCCTGGTCCACCTCCCGGCGGCCCATGGTCTGGGGGGCCATATCGGAAAGCACCAGGTCAAAAGACCCCTCCTCTTCAAGCCAATCCAGGTTTTCAGCCAGCAGATCGGCCCGGCCAAGCCGGACCTGGGGCGGGAAAGCCGTTTCCGGGGGATGGAGGTCCAGGCCCAGCACCCGGCCGCCAGGGCCAACCTTGGCGGCGGCGTACAGGGTCCAACTGCCCGGGGCGCAGCCCAGATCCAGCACTCGCTGCTCCGGCTTCAACAGCTTATATTTGGCGTCGATCTCTTCCAGTTTGTAGACCGAACGGGCCGGGTAACCCTCCTGGCGGGCCTTGCGGCTGTAGTGATCGTCGACGCGTTTTTTATCTTTTATCGTCATGCCCGCGTCCTCTTTCAGATTATGCCCATCATTTTTTGATAAAGCAACAGCGCCGGGCCGTTTTTTTTTGGCCATAACCCTGAAAGCCGGAAGCCGGGCGAACCCGGCTTCCGGCTTTCAGGGGACCGGCGGGCAAGGCCGGAAGTTTTTTTAGAAAAGGCCCTTGACCTTGCCGGTTTCAGTGTCGACATCGACGCGGCGGTAGGCCGGGTCGGAGGCCGTTCCGGGCATGAGGGTGATGGCCCCGGCCACCGGGACCACAAAGCCCGCGCCGGCATAGACCAGGCAGTCGCGGACGAAGAGGCGCCAGCCCTTGGGCACGCCCTTGACGTTGGGGTCGGCCGAAAGCGACAGATGGGTCTTGACCATGCAGAGCCCCAGCTTGGAGATGGCCGGATCTTTGGCGTAGACGGCCAGCTTCTTGTCGGCATCCGGACCGTAGTCCACGCCGTCGGCGCCATAGACTTCCTTGGCGATGATTTCAATGCGCTCTTTCAGCGGCTGGTCGAGGCCGTAGAGGAACTTGAAATCCAGCTTGTCGTCGCAGGCGTCCTTGACCGCGTTGGCCAGTTCAATGGCCCCTTCGCCGCCCTTCAGCCAGTGGTCGCTGACCGCCACGCGGGCCCCGGCGGCTTCACAGGCCTTGCGGATGGTCTCGATTTCCTCCTTGGTGTCGGTGACGAAGGAGTTGATGCAGACCACCGGGCTGATGCCGGCCTTCTTGACCGTGGCCACGTGATGCAGAAGGTTGGCGCAGCCTTTTTCCACCTGGCCGACGTTGGCCACTTTGTATTCCTCGGGCAGGGGCTTGCCGGGCACCGGGATGGGAGCCCCGCCGTGGCACTTCAGGGCCCGGACGGTGGCCACGATGACCGCGGTGTTGGGAATCAGGCCGGAGAAACGGCACTTGAGGTTCCAGAACTTTTCAAAGCCGATGTCGGCGGCAAAGCCCGACTCGGTGACGTGGTAGTCGGCCAGCTTCAGGGCCAGACGGTCGGCGACTATGGAGCTCTGGCCGATGGCGATGTTGGCGAAGGGGCCGGCGTGGACGAAGCAGGGCTGGCCTTCCAGGGTCTGCATCAGGTTGGGATTCAGAGCCTCGACCATCCAGGCGGTCATGGCCCCGGCCACATCCAGATCGCTGGTGGTGACCGGATTGCCCTTCTTGTCATAGGCCAGAACCATTTTGCCGATGCGTTCGCGCAGATCTTTCAGATCCGAGGCCACGGCCAGAATGGCCATGATTTCCGAGCTGACGGCAATGCCGAACTTGGACTGCATCAGATAGCCGTCCATCTTGCCGCCCAGGCCGATCATGATGTTGCGCAGACACTGGGCCGCAAAGTCGATGATGAAGCCGTATTCGACCCGGTTGGGGTCCACGTCCAGGCGCTTCAGGCTGCGCTTGGCCAGGGCGGCGTCGTCATAGTTGAGTTCGTGCTGCATACGGGAGTTTAAGGCCACCATCCCCAGGTTGTGGGAGTTCATGATGGCGTTGATGTCGCCGGTCAGGCCCAGGGAAAAGGGGGTCAGGGGCAGGCACTGGCTCATGCCGCCGCCGGCCGCCGAGCCCTTGATGTTCATGGTCGGGCCGCCGGAAGGCTGGCGAATGGCCGCCGTGACGTTGAGGCCCAGTTTGCCCATGCCCTGAACCAGGCCCATGGTGGTGGTGGACTTGCCTTCACCCAAGGGGGTGGGGGTGATGGCCGTGACGTCGATGTATTTGCCGTCGGGCTTGCCCGCGAGGCGTTTTAAGGCCCGGGCATAGTCGATCTTGGCCACGTAATGTCCGTAAGGCAGGATCTCCTCATCCTCCAGGCCGATTTTCATGGCCAGTTCTCTGATCTTGATCAGGTGTTTTTCGGCGGCTTCGGCGATCTCGTAGTCCTTGGCCCCTTTCGCGGTATAATCTTGCCAATTCAAACCCATGATAATGCCTCCGTATGCATAATAAACACAACCGGCGGTTGTGGTAAGGGTGAGGGAGTAAGCCGGCGAAGATGGCTTCTTATTACATTAAAGCACAAAGGTATGACACCTTAGCGTATCGCCTGTAAAACAAACAACGAGAACTGGTTATGGTTGATGCTCTAATTGTATATCACGGCCGCCCCTCAATGTCAAGATTTTTTGCGACTACAACTTAGTATAATTATTCATTTTTTTAAGAGCGCTTTTTCAGGGGGAGCCGCAAATTTAAATTTGAAATAAAAAACAGCCGCTTCCTCCGGCGGGCCCCAATTCCGGGCCGGAGCGCCTTGGAAGATTGACAGCGGCCCGGGATATGTTAAAATCTTTTTGGCCGGTGGAACCGGCTGTCATCCGGACTGCTGATCGCCCGGCGGCCTCTGGCTGAAAATCATCGGGAGCCTGGCGGTCGAGACTGTATAATTATGGATTTTTCATCTGAAATTTTTTTGCCGGGGGCGGCCGACACCTGGCGGGCCGGCTTTGGCCTGGGGCGCCGACTGGGCGATTTTCTTGGCCAGGGGCGTCTCTCCCTGCCCTTCCTGATCACTCTTTCCGGGGATCTGGGCGCGGGCAAAACCACTTTCTGCCAGGGTCTGGGCCAGGCCCTGGGCATAATCGAACCGGGAGAAATAGTCAGCCCCACCTTCACCCTGGCCAACGAATACCACGGGCTGGTGGACATTTTCCATCTCGACGTCTACCGTCTGGAAAGTGTTGAGCAGTTCCGCGAGGCGGGCCTGGAGGAATATCTCTATCGTCCCGGCCTGAGCCTGGTGGAGTGGCCGGAAAAGCTGCCGGAGGATTTCTGGCCCGACAAGCGTCTGGACCTGGCAATCAGCTTCCAGGACGGAGGGCGGCTGTTAAAGGCCCTGTCCCGCCCGGCCGCGATTTTCAATATATTTTCATAAGATGGCTGACGGCGGCCGTTGCTCCGGCGGCCTCGGGCGGCTAAAAACGTTTATTCCTGAGAAAATCGTAGAGCAGCCAGAAGCCGACCAGAGCCGCGCCCAGAAAGCCCACCAGGCCCAGCACCGGCAGCCCGTTCCACTTGGGCGGAATGTCGGCGTGGATGACCACCGAGGACCCGATGACCAGGGAGGCCAGGACGATGGCAAACGAGAGGCGGTAGCTGGAGCGGTCCACGGTCTGCCTTAAACCCTCCAGGCCTTCGACAATGAATTCGCTTTTGAGGCGCCCGCTGCGTAGCATGTTGTAAAAAGGCTTCAGGTCATTGGGCAGCATCTCCAGAAAATCTTTGAAATCCATCAGCTCTTCGCCGAAACGCCTGAACCAGTAGCGGGGGTTGTAGCGCCGGCGGTACTGGTTGATGATGAAAGGCCGGGCCACCTTGACCAGGTCAAAATCCGGATCCAGTTGAAGACCCAGACCCTCCAGTTGGGTCAGCGACTTGACCAGCAGCAGCAGGTCCGGCGGCAGGGAGAGCCGATACTGGGCGGCCACGTTCAACAAGTCGTTCAAAATCTTGCCGATGTTCAGCTCTTTCAGGGGGCGGCCCAGGTTGGCCTCCAGAAAGAGATCGACTTCCACTTCCAGCCGTTCCCGGTCCGGGGGGCTGTCGCCGTCGGCCTTGACCAGTTTCAGAAGGGCGCTGGTCACGTTGCGGGGCTTTTTGCGCACTGCGGCCAGGGTCAGATCCAGGAGAATGTCCCGGGTCTGGCGGCTCAGGCGGCCCACCAGGCCGAAATCTACGAGCGCCGCCCGGGGGCCGGGCTGCACCAGAAGGTTGCCGGGATGCGGGTCGCCGTGGAAATAGCCGAAAACCATGATCTGCTCAAAGACCACTTCGGCCCCGAAGCGGGCCAGAGACGGCAGGTCGTAGCCGGCGGCTTTCAGGGCCTGGCTATCGTTGAACTTGAGCCCGTCCACCTTTTCCATGACCAGGACCCGTTCGCTGCAGAGCGAGCGGTAAATGCGCGGCACCTTGACTTTGGGGTTGGAGGCGTAAAAACGGCCGAAACGTTCCAGATTGACGGCCTCCAGGGAAAAATCCAATTCGGCGGTCAGGCCCCGGCCGAATTCCTCGACCAGGGCTGCGGGCCGGGCGCTGGCCAGGGCCGGCAGGTGTTTTTCCACCAGTTCGGCCAGGGCCAGAAGAATCTCCAGGTCGGTGGACACCTGCTTGCGCAGACCCGGCCGCCTGACTTTGATGACCACTTCCCGCCCGTCGGCCAGTTTGGCTCCGTGCACCTGGCCCACCGAAGCCGCGGCCAGAGGCGTGGGATCCAGAAAACACAGATCGCCCGAGGTGACGATGGGTTCCACAATCCTTTCCACCTCCTCGAACGGCATGGGCTGCACCGAATTCTGGAGCCGTGAGAATTCCTTGATATAGGCTTCGGGCATCAGGTCGTCACGGGTGGAGAGATACTGCCCCCACTTGATGAAGACCACGCCCAGTTCCTCGATGACCAGGCGGACCAGTTCCGGCCGGCTGAGCTGCCGGTCCTGGACCTTCAGGCCCACCAGCCCCCGGACGTGGTCCAGAAGGTCGGTCAGCCCCAGACGGACCAGAAGGTCGTCAAAGCCGAATTTGACCAGCACGGCCCCCACTTCCGTGGCCCGGCCCATGTGCCGGTATAAACGATTCAACTTGCTGAGGCCGGCGATGGCCCCATTGGAATTGCCGTCCGCCTGTTTCATGGACATCCCCAAGGCTGCGGAAGCCTGATATTGTTTTTTCGATCGCTTTCGGCCCCGGCCCGGGGCGGGACTATTGAAGCCGAAGCCAGCTTATGGTAGCATGAAACGTATTGGCCTGCCACAAGGAGATTATAAAATATGCTGTTCAGGAAAAAATCCCCCCCCCGGGGACAGGACCAGGTTTTGGCGAAAACGGCGAGCGATGAGGATGACCCCCTAACTGGTCATGTTCAGGCGGCGGAATCCGCTTCTGAGGCCGCGCCGGCGGCTCCCGCTCCAAGTCCGGCGCCCCGGACGCCGGCCCCCGAAGCCGAAGCGACCGTTGCCGCGCAACCGGCGGCGCCGGTTTCGCAAGCTCTGCTGGACATCCGGGAGGCCGGCCTGACTCCCGAAGAAGCGGCCGAAGCCTCCAAGGCCCTGGCTGAGGAAAATCAGAGAAAAGAAGCCGCGCCCAAGGCCGCCAGGCCGGCCTCGAAAAACCATTCCAGCGGCCGGGAAGGGGCTGAAAAACTGGTGCTCATCGCCCGCTTCCGCTGGACCCTATTGCTGGTTCTGTCTCTGGCCTCGGTTTTGACCTGGGCCGGCGAGGCCGCCTATGCCCATCGGCCCTATCAGTGGTACGCCTGGGGCTGGCTGGCCCTGACCCTTTTGATCACCCTGCCCACCGGCCGTTTTCTGCGCCTGCCGACCCGCGGCGGCCTGGCCGCCTGGTGCTGGGCGGCCACCTTTTTCCTGGAAGCCCTCTACGGCCCGGAGGAGATGATTTTCCGCGGCATTCCCGCCGCCCTGCCCTGGGCCGGCCTGTTGGTCCTGATACTTTTCTGGCTGGGCGTGGCCATCTGGCGCAAGCTGGGCCGCTACAAGGTGGTGGATATCCTTTTGTCGGTCCTGGTGGTCTATGCCCTCCTGGGCCCGGTTCTGGCCCTGACCGGCAGCGTCACGGTCGGCGGCGCCCTGAATCTGAAATTCGCGGCCCTCAGCGGCAGTCCGGATCTACTCAGCCGCAATCTGCCCTGGTTTTTATGGCCCATGAGCGTTATGGTCGGCCTGATGCTGCCCCTGGCCGCCCTCTTCTCTCTGGGAGATCAACTGAGCGCCCTTAAGCGCAAGGGCGGCCGTCACGGCGGCAATTTTTTTCTGGCCCTGGCCTTTCTGACCCTGATCCCCTATGGCTTTTTGAGCTTTGACCGGGCGGTGGGCGAGAACCCCGAATGGGCCCGGGCCATCCGCTCCATCTGGCCGGAGGCCGCGGTCCACGCCCGGGAGAATATGATTCCGGTTCCGGCGGCCATGCGCCCGGCCGCTATGACGGAGAATCCGGAAGACCGCGAGCCGGAAATCTCCCCGCCCCCGAGCCCGACCGTCCAAAGCCTTCCGGAAGCTTCCGTTCCGGTTTTGGCGGCCCCGGAAGAGGTTTTGCCGACCCCGGAAGAGGCCGGGCCCGCGCCGGCCGATAATGAGGCCCTGAAGCGCCGGGTCGACGAACTGGAAAAACGCCTCCAGGCGCTGGAAGACCGGCTCTCGGAGGCCGCCCCGGCCGAAGCGTTGCCCCCGCCTCAGACCCTTGAGACCGAAGCCCGCTCCCCGGCCGCCCCGGAGCCTTCCCCGGAGGACGAGCTTGAAAGACGCCTGCGGGTTTTGGAGGAAGGGTTCCTGGAGGCGCCCGGGGCCAGGCCCGCGGAGCCTGTTGCGGAGGTCGGCCCGGCCGCGCCCCCGGCCCTGGACGACGGGGCGGAATAAGGGCGCGGGAAATAAAGGCTGTTCTTCTTTGACCTGCAAACCCCGACAGGCTCCTTGGGAGCCTGTCGGGGAAAATTATTATCTCTGGGCGCTACCGGCTTACATGTAAGCTTTTTTGAAGGCTTCGGGCACTTCCTTATAGCCGTTGGTCTTCACGTAGCCCACGACCAGGCCGACGGCCAGCCAGCCGAAGCCCACCGCCTGGGTCAGCCAGTCGAAACCGGTCCAGACGTAAATCAGAATGCCCGCCCCGATGGCCGGGAACAGCAGATAGCGGACAAAAGCCAGACCGCCCCGCTGTTTTTCCAGGACAAAAAAGAACCAGAACACGGCGAAATTCAGCATGATAAAGGAAGTGATGGCCCCGAAGTTGACCAGCCGGGCCAGGCCGTCGACCGTGAAGATCAGGGCGCAGGCCATGGACAGGGCGCCGATGAAGGTCACCCCGGCGTAAGGGGTCTGGTACTTGGGATGAATCCTGGATAAAAATTTAGGCAACAGCGAATCCCGCGACATGGAGAACAGCACCCGGCTGCAGGCCGCTTGGGCGTTCAGGGTATTGGCTATGCCCACGGCCAGAATGTTGACCACCAGAAGAAGAACCCGGAAACCGTGGCCCAGGGCTTTTTCCATGACGTCAAAAAAAGCCGTCTCCGGATTCAGTTTTTCCCAGTTCGGCTCAATCAGGGAAGCCACATAGGTCTGGGCCAGAAAAACCGTTCCGATAATGGCCAGGGCGATGAGAATGGCCCAGCCGACATTCCTTTCCGGCTTATGGGTTTCCTCGGCCAGGGTGCTGATGCCGTCAAAACCCAGATAATTCAGGGCCGCGATGCTGCAGGCCGTGGCAATGAAGGCGAAATTGATCCGGTCCGGCTGATAGAAGGGATCGATGGTCAGCCGGCCGGCCCCGCCGCCGTCGCCGAGCACATACATCAGGCCGCCGATGACAATGGCCAGCACAATGCCGATTTCCACGATGAAAAAGACAAAGTCGGTCTTGGCCGTGAACTCGATGCCGCGAATGTTGATGACCGTGTTGATCACGATAAAGAACAGAATCCAGCCCCAGATGGGGATGCCGGAATACAGTTCCTCACACCAGACGCCGACCAGAAGATACAAAAGGCCGGGCACAAAGACATAGTCCAGCAGAATCAGCCAGCCGGCGATGAAACCCACATGGGGATTTATGCCGTGCTGCACATATGAATAAACCGAGCCGGCAATGGGAAATCGGCGCGACATCCGGCAGTAGCTCAGGGCCGTAAAGAACATGGCCGTAAAACCGACCAGATAGACGAACGGGGCCATGCCCCGGGAATCGGCGTTGACGAAGCCGTAGATGCTGTGAGGGGCGATGATGACCATGAACAGAAGTCCGTAGACGGTCAGATCCCACAGGCTGAGCACCCGCTTGAGCTGAGGCTGGTAGCCAAACCGCTCCAAATGCCTGGCGTCCTGATTCAACTGGGCCTCGTCTGACAAATTGACATTTTCAGAATCAGTCATTTCTTTACTCTCCTGGTATCTTAGAGGCTGTATTGACAGAGCCTTAATACCGCTTAAATTCGTAATTCAGGACCTCAGTTGAGTTTTCAAATCAACGGTTTTCCCGGGATCTTGGGTATGCCGAGGCGCAGCACCAGGGGCACCGGGCAGGGCTGGCAGGCCTGGTTGATTTCCAGATCGCCCCAGAGGGAAAGGTAAAAATAAGCGTCGGTGACGTCCCAGCCATAAGCTTTGGAAATAAGTTCCTGCATCTGCCTGGAGGCCCAGGTCAAAGCCTTGGTATAGTCAAGGTCGGAAGCCATGACATACCACTTGTCAGCCGTTTCCAGAACCGGCCAGTCCAGCCTGGTCTTCTTGATCAGGCCCAGTACGGCGGTCACTTTACCGGCGATTTCCAGGCCCGTGCCGCACAGTTCGCCGTCACCCATGACCGCGTGCAAATCGCCCAATTGGAAAAGAGCCCCGGCGGTCCGCACCGGGAAATAGGCTTTGGCCCCGGCTTCCATCAGTTTTGAATCCAGGTTGCCGCCGTGAGAGCCCGGAAAGCCGCAAGGCACGGACCCCTTTTCCGGCGCCACCCCGATCACCCCGACCATGGGGCGAACGGGCATTTTCAGACCGTTGAATTCCGTATAGCCGCCCGACAATTTCAGAACTTTGGTCCGCACCGCCATCCGGTCAGCCAGAGGCCCGACCTCCGGCAGGGTGGTGACCACGCCGTGGCCGGCCACCTCAATGGACTTGATATCGGCGGTGAGAATGTCGCCAGGTTCGGCCCCGGTCAGATAAACCGGCCCGGAAGCCGGATTGGCCCGGTTGTAGTCAAAAGAGGTTATGAGCTGGTCCTCTTTCTGAATTTCATTGGAAAAACAGTCCAGGGTTTCAAAAGTCAGGGTCTCTCCGGGCTCGGCGTCCTTAACTGGCCGGTTTTTCGGATCAAAGGCGTAGACGCAGGAACTGATCATAAGGGCGACTCCTTTCAGTTTATTTACGGATTTTACGGCAGTCCGGCTAAAATTCAACAAATTTCGCGGGTGATTTCAGGCCTGATCGGGCTGCCGGGCCTCCTGCTGTTCATAATAGTCGTCCATCAGACGGCTCAAGGCCAGAAAAGCGGCTTCGCTTTCCAGGGTCTTCAGGTTCAGCCCCAGCCAGGTCTCGAATTCCTCTTTTTCCAGTTGCGGCCGGCCGGGGCTGTCCCAGGGCTGGATGAAACGCTGCCGGTGGGCCCCGTAAGCCGAACGCCGCTCCTTTTCCTGCCGGGCCAGGCGGCTTTTGATTTCCGGGAAATGAAGGCTCAGTTCGTTTTTGAGCTGCTCTTTGAGCATCCGGACTTCGGCCAGGTTGCGGGCGCACTCCATATCCAGCAGTTTGAAGGCCAGTTCCCAGTTCTTATCCACCCCCAAAGCACGCACATACATCAGGGCCAGGCTGTAGGCGGCCTGCCCGTCGTTGTGCCGGGCGGCCAGGGTCAGCCAGTGGCGGGCCTTTTCATAATCCGGAGCGGTCAGGCGCCCCTCCAGATAGCAGTTGCCCAGCACCCTCTGGGCCGGCACATAGCCGGCTTCGGCGGCTTTGTTGAAGTAATAGAGGGCCAGCAGAGGGTCGGCCACCCCGGAACTGGGCAGATAAAAACGCTTGCCCATTTCAAACATCATTTCCGGGGTTTCAGGACCGCTTTCCGACATTCGCCCATATTCCTAAGTACACAGTCAAGGTTTAAATCGTGTTATGAAACCCTAGCCTTCCCGGGGCAGGGAGGCGTAACATTCCAGAAGGCGGCTGATCACGGCCACGCTTTTGGCGCTCTGGGCGCGGATCATTTCATCGCTCAGGCCCGGAGCCCCCAGGCCGTTGGCGTAATTGTCCACGGAACAGACCGCCCCGTATTCCAGCCCCAGTTCCTGGGCCAGGGAGGCTTCGTCGGCCAGGCCCATGCCCGCCAGATCGGCGAAATTGCTCATGACCTTGATCTCGGCCTTGGTTTCCAGGCGAGGCCCGGGGCTTTGCCAGTAAATGCCGCCGTTTTCAAAGCGAATCCCGGCCTGCCAGGCGGCGTCGGCCAGGCGATGGCGCACCCGGCGGGAAAAAGCGGGGGTCAGGTGCCGCCGCTGCCCGCTGATCAGGGTATGGCGGGGCGGCGAAAAACTGATCCAGTCATCGGGGATGACCAGGGTCCCCGGGCCGAGCGAAGGCCGCAGGCTGCCCGAGGAATGAACCCCGACCACCTCCGTCAGGCCCAAAACCTGGAAAGCGGCCAGATAGGCGCCGGTGTTGTACTGGTGAGGCAGAATATAGTCGCCATCGAAACCGCTGCGGCAGATGACCGCCCAGCGTCCGACGATCTTCAGACCGGCCCGGCCGTATTCGCCTTCCACCTCGCGGACGGGGGCGCTTTTAAAGTGGTCCTCGAGCTGGCAGACGTCGCTGACGATCAGGCCCAATTCCGGATTCATGGTCATTCCCCCAGCGCCGAGGGCGGCTCGGACAAGGTCAGGATGTCATAGCCGTCCCGGGTCACGGCCACAGTGTGTTCAAACTGGGCCGACAGCCGGCCGTCGGTGGTCACCGAGGTCCACTGGTCACTGAGGGTCCTGACCATCCAGCCGCCCTCATTGATCATGGGCTCCACGGTGAAGACCATGCCGGTCTTCATCCGCAAACCCCGGCCCCGCTGCCCGAAATGGGCCACGCTGGGATCCTCGTGAAATTCGCGGCCCACCCCGTGCCCCACGAAATCGCGGACCACGGAAAAGCCCAAGGGTTCGGCGAATTCCTGAATGGCCGCGCCGATGTCCCCCAGGCGGGCCCCGTTTCTGACCTGGGCAATGCCCAGGTACATGGATTTTTCCGCGGCCTCGGCCAGTTGCCGGGCCTTGGGGCTGACCCGGCCAACACAGAAAGTGCGGGTCGTGTCGCCGTGATAGCCGTTTAAGATGGTGGTCACGTCGATCTTGACCAGATCGCCCTCCTCCACCAGCCGGGGCCCGGGAATGCCGTGAACCACCACTTCGTTGACGGAAATGCAGCTTGAAGCCGGATAACCCCGATAACCCAGGGTAGCCGGCACCGCGCCGTGGTCGCGAATAAAATCGTGAATCTGCCGGTCGATCTGCCCGGTGCTGATCCCCGGCTGGACGAGACTCGCGGCAAAGTCCAGGGTCCGGGCCGCCAGACGGCCGCTTAAGCGTATTTTTTCAATTTCTTCGGGGCTTTTTAAAATAATCATGGGGTCTCCGGGCGGCGTTTCGATTCAGGCCGGTCGTCTGCTTGAATCTCTTTGTTTTAACGGATTTTCCGCCATATATCAAGCCATTTATCAAAACACCAAGATCCGGGCCTCATCCGGCCGCGGCCCGAAGAGCCCGGAGCCCTTATTCCTCAGGGGCCCGAAAATCCAGCAGCCGCCAATTGGGTTTCAGTTCTCCCCGGTATTCCGAGACCTCCAGGCCCAGGGCCACATCCATCTCCCGGCTGATTTCAAAAAGACGGGGGGCCAGGTTGAAGCCCATAACCTGCTGCCGATTCAAACCTTCGCCCAAAAGCAGCTTCAAATGATGCTCGCCCCCTGAATCGGTCGGCCGGGCGTCGCTGACCCGGGCCCGGCGGACGACCAGCACCGGCGCGGGATGTTCCTGGCCGAAAGGTTCCAGAGCGGCCAGCGGCTGGGCCAGGGAATCGAGATCGCTCAAATCGGCGCTGAGGTCGATCCAAAGCTCGCTTTCATCCGAAAAACCGGGCTCTTCCCAGGCGGCCCGCTCCAGGCCGGCTCGGAATTCTCCCAGGCGGCCGCTTTCCAGGGTGAGGCCGGCGGCCTGGGCGTGCCCGCCGAAGGAAGTGAACAGATGCCGAAGACCATTCAGAGCCCGATAGAGATTGAAATTGCCGGCCGAACGCCCGCTGCCCACGGCCAGGGGGCCGTCGAGGTTGAAAAGCACGGTGGGTTTGCCGGTGTTTTCGGCCACCCGGGAGGCGGCCAGGCCCAACAGGCCTTTGGGCCAGTCCCGACCGCCCAGAACCACCGTGCGGCTGCCGGGCGAAATTTCCGCCTCCAGCCGCTCCAGGGCCTCGGCGCAGAGCTTGTTCTGGCCCTGGTGGCGTTGACGGTTCAATTCCTCCAGGCGGGCGGCCAGACGTTCGGCCTGGCCGCCCTCTTCGGCCAGCAGGAGTTCCAGGGCCGGCTCGGCGCTGCCCAGACGCCCGGCGGCGTTCAGGCGGGGGGCCAGACGGAAACCCACATCCCGGGGGGTCACCCGCTGGCCGCCCAGCCGGGAAACCTTTTTAAGGGCTACCAGGCCCGGCTGGCGGCAGTCGGCCAGAAAATTCAGGCCGTGCCGGACCAGGATGCGGTTGGCTCCGGTCAGGGGGGCCAGGTCGGCGATCGTTCCGATGGCCACCAGGGGCAGATAGTCCATCAGGCCGGGCCCCTCCCCGGCCTTGATGAGTCCGTTTTCCAGATAGGCTTTTTTAGCCGCGGCCAGAAGGAAAAAGGCCACCCCCACCCCGGCCGGAGGGGCCGCCCGCCAGGGCTGGTCCCGATGGGGGTTGACCACGGCCAGGGCCGGCGGCAAGTCCGGCGGCAGTTGGTGATGATCGGTGATGATGACCTCAATCCCGGCGGCCCGGGCTTCGGCCACCGCCTCATGGCCGGAAACGCCGTTATCCACGGTGACGATGAGCCGGGCGCCGCGGGCGGCCAGATCCCGGACCGCCCCGGGGTTCAGGCCGTAGCCGTCGGTCAGCCGGTTGGGCACCCAGGCCAGAACCCGGTGGCCCAGGGTCCGGAGGCCGCAGGTCAGAAGGGCGGCGGCCGTCAGGCCGTCGGCATCGTAATCTCCGCAGACAGCCACCAGTTCCCCGGAACGGCGGGCCGCCATCAGGCGGGAGACGGCTTTATCCAGGTCGCTGAAAGAGGAAAGCGGCGGGAGGGTTTTGAAATCGGCCCGAATGAAGCGCAGAACCTCCGCCGCATCCCGAAAATCGCGGGCGGCCAGAAATTCGCCCATCTTGAGGGGCTGCTTGAGCTCCTCGGCCAGCTTTCCGGCCAGGGCCGGGTCGATATCCCGGAAACGCCAGAGCATGCCGAACCTCAGAGAACCTTTCGAAGGGCCTGAATCAGGGCCCGGCTCTCTTCCGGAAGGCCCGCGTTGACCCGTAAATGGCGGTCAAGCCCGAAAGAGGTCAGGGACCGGGTGATGACCCCCTGGCGGAGCAGGGCCTGAAACAGATCGTCGGCCGAGCGGCCGCCCAAACCCAGCATCAGGTAGTTGGCTTCAGTGGGATACGGGGTTAAACCCAGGGCCCGGCTTTCCCGGCGGTAGTAATCCAGGCTGCTCCAGGTCATGGCCAGGGTTTTTTCCAAAAACTCTTCGTCGGCCAGAGCGGCCAGAGCCCCGGCCTGGGCCAGGAGATTGAGATTGAAGGGCTGGCGGACCCGGTTGACGGCCGAGGCCAGGGCCGGGGCCATCAGGGCGTAGCCTACCCGAAGACCGGCCAGCCCGTAAGCCTTGGACAGGGTGCGCATGACCACCAGGCGGCCGGGAGAGGCCAGGTCCGCCCGCCAGTCGGCCCGGACCTGGCGGGCAAATTCCACATAGGCCTCATCCAGCACCAGCACGGTCTGAGCCGGGAGCTTCCGGTAAAAGTCGCGCAGTTGCTCCGGGCTCAGCCAGGCGCCGGTGGGGTTCAGCGGATTGTCGAGGAAAAGCAGACGGGTCCGCTCGTCCGCCAGTTTCAGGATGGCGGCCAGGTCATGGCCATAATCAGGGGTCAGGGCCGCCTCCCGGATTTCGGCGCCGGCGGCCTGGGCGTTTTTGGCGTAAAGGGTGAAGCTGGGGCGGGACATGACCGCGTTGAGGCCCGGGGCCAGCAGGCTGTGGCAAAGCAAGAGGATAAATTCCGAAGAGCCGTTGCCGATGACCAGACTGTCGGGGTCATAGCCGAATTTGGCGGCCAGGGCCTTTTTCAGAGCCCGGCTGTCGGCGTCGCCGTAGCGGTGGCTGCCTTCCAGGGCCTGTCGCATGGCGGCCACTGCCTTGGGTGAAGGACCCAGGCTGTTTTCGTTGGAGGCCAGTTTGATGATGCCCGTCAGCCCCAGTTCGGCCTCCACCTCCTCGATGAGGCGGCCGGGAACATAAGGCGACAGAGATTCGATGTGCGGTGGGATGATTTTAGGCATACCGGACTTCGCAATTTGATAAAATTATGTTTATTTTACTGTAAATATGGCAATTTAATTTAATTTTCCTTAAATTAAGCGTCAGTTTGCAAATTTAAAATAAAATACTGATTTTGCCGTTTATATTGTCAGTCTAATTTTGACCGCTCAAAAGCTTCTGACTGAAGTATTCCACTTTGCCTTGCAGCCGGGGATCTTTTTTCAGGGCCTGTTCCATTTTGTTGATGGCGTAAATGGTGCTGGAATGGGTCCGGCCGAAAACCCTGCCGATCTCTTCCAGGGTCCGGCCGGTCAACTGCCGGGACAAATAGATGCCCAGAGCCCGGGCTTCATTGACCCGGCGGGATCGGTCCCTGGAACTGATCTGGGCGGCTTCCAGCTGAAAATGCCGGCAGATGAGAGTGCGGATGGCAATCGGGCTCAGGCCGCCCCCTTCGGGCTGATCGTCCAGCAGGTAATGCAGGGCCTCCCGGGCCATGTCCAGATCGACCTGGCGGCCCAGGAGCTGGCTTTTGGCCTTCAGACTGGCCAGGCAGCTCTCCAGGCGGCGGACGTCGGTGGTCACCCTTTCGGCCACATATTCCAGGACCGGACGGGAAGTTTTCAGGCCAATGCTTTTGGCTTTCTTGACCAGAATGTTCAGCCGGGTTTCGTATTCCGGCGGCCCGATGGGTGAAATCAGGGCCGTGGACAGACGTGATTTGAGCGAACGCCCCAGACGGGGAATGGATTTGGGCTCCTGGGGCGAGGTGAAAATAACTTTTTTGCCGCGTTCCATCAGGCAGTCCAAGGTGAAGCAGAGTTCGGCCTGAATTTTTTCCTTGCCGGACAGAAACTGGACTTCTTCCAGAACCAGCACATCGCAGCTCTGGCGGTATTTGGCCTTGAAATCCTCCATGCTGCCGTGGCGCAGGGCCCGGGTCATCTCATTGGTAAAATCTTCGGCGGTCAGATAATAGACCTGGCGGCGGGGACCGCCCTGAAGAAAGGCCCGCCCCAGGGCCAGGGAGAGATGACTTTTGCCCAGCCCGTGGTCGGAGGTGATGAAAAGGGAGTCGGAGCCCAGAGCCGCGCCGGCGGCCAGGGCCTTGGCCGCGGAAAAGGCGTAGAGATTGGATTCGCCGACCACAAAGTTGTCGAAGGTGAAACGGTCGCCGCCCAGACGCAGGGGCTGGGGGTTTTGAAGCGCCGCCAGGGACTGATGAGCCGGCCCGGAAGTCGGGAGGGCTTCGTCGGACAGCAGGGCTGGGGCTTGGCTGTCGGCCTGTTTCAGATCAATGACCAATTCCAGGGGGGCGCTGGCCTCAAAACCGACCGCGGCCAGCGCGGCGGCCAGATCGCCGACGAAATGGGTTTTCACCCAGTTCAGAAAGAAAGGGTTAGGGCCGGCCAGGACCAGGCGGCCGCCTTCGGCGCTGTAAATCTTCAGAGGCTCGATCCAGGTTTTGTAATTGCCGGGCGACAAGCGGTCGGCCAGGGCCACCCGGGCCGCGGCCCAAATCTGCTCAGGGCTTCCGGCGTCATCCCCGGTGCCCGGCGTAGGGCTGTAAATTGATTCGTCAATCATAGATTTGAGCGCGAAAAACCAGACCGCCAGCCGGCGGCTGATATTCAATCCCTTCAAATGATTAGAATAATTGGCTCGGTCGCAAATGGCTAACAGGGAAACTCTAAAAATTGTAATTTTTTCGGCTTGGCGAGAATCTCCCGGAAAATAAAAAATCCCCAGGGGACGATCTCCGGCCGGGGCCCGAATCCGGCTGAACCTTGAAAAGCGGCCGACCACAAAATGTCGGGGGTCATCGGCAGGTCCCCCCCAAATAGATCGCCTGGGTAGTTGTGACTTTATCCAATCCGGCGCCCGGGGTCAACAAGGAAATTTTCTGAAGACGGCTTCTGGCTGCAGGCCCCACTTCACAGGAACTTCTTTCAGCAATAATAGGCTAATTTAATTATATATTTTTATAAAATCAGGGGCCGGCCGCCCTGGCCGGCCCGCCCGGGAGAGCCCTTTTTATCAGCCCGTCGAGAGCCGCTCCGGCAATTTATCAACATTTGTGATTTATTTTGTAAACATTAATACTGTTCGTTATACTCGCCTATTCTCCGAAAAACTCTTATTTTCATAAAATAAGCCCTGAACAGCTATAACTTGATTTAACAGGTCATAAGAAAGAACAAATACGCCCGTTTAGAAGATGGCCCGGGGCCGGGTGCCGTCCTGGGGGCCGATGACGCCTTCGCCTTCCATGTCTTCAATAATGCGGGCGGCCCGGTTGTAGCCGATGCGCAGGTGCCGCTGGACGTGGGAGATGGTGGCTTTCTGGGTGCGGCGGACCAGTTCCACGGCCTCGTCGTATTTCTCGTCCCGCTCGCCGTCGCCCTCCCCGTCCGGCTCGGCTTCGGGCAGGGAAAGATCTTCGAGGTAGTCCGGCGGGCCCCAGTCCCGGATGTAGTCGGTCACGGTCTTGATCTCGTCGTCGGAGACATAGGCCCCGTGGAGCCGGCGGAGCTTGCCGACGCCCGGGGGCAGAAAGAGCATGTCCCCGGCCCCCAGCAGCTTTTCCGCGCCCATCTGGTCGAGGATGGTGCGGGAGTCAATGCGCGAGGAGACCTGAAAGGAAATGCGGGTGGGCAGGTTGGCCTTGATGATGCCGGTCAGCACGTCCACCGAGGGGCGCTGGGTGGCCAAAATCAGGTGGATGCCGCAGGCCCGGGCCTTTTGGGCCAGGCGGGTGATATAGACCTCCACTTCCTTGGCGGCCACCATCATCAGGTCGGCCAATTCGTCGATGATGATGACCAGAAAGGGCAGTTCCCTGGGCGCTTCTTCGGCCGGAGACTCAGGCCGGCCCAAGGGGGCGGGCTTCCAGGTTTTCAGTTCTTCCCTAATTTTGAAGTTGTAGTTTTCAATGTTGCGTACGCCTTTTTCCGCCAGAAGTTTGTAACGCAGATCCATTTCGGCCACCGCCCATTTGAGGCCCAAAGTGGCCTCGGAGGGATCGGAGAGCACCGGGTAGATCAGGTGCGGGATATCTTTGTAAAGGGCCAGTTCCACGCATTTGGGGTCGATCATCAGAAAGCGGACCTGATCGGGCCGGGCCTTGTATAGAATGGACATGATCATGGCCCCCAGAGCCACGCTCTTGCCGCTGCCGGTGGCCCCGGCGATCAGAAGGTGGGGCATGCGGGCCAGATCGGCCACCACCGGCTCGCCCATGATGTCCACCCCCAGAACCAGACTTAAAATTGACGGGGAATTGCGAAAAGCCGGGCTTTCCACCACTTCCTTGAAACTGACCAGACTGCGGCGGGGGTTGGGAATCTCCAGTCCGATGGCCGCCTTGCCCGGCAGGGGGGCCACCACCCGGATGGAGATGGCCCGCATGGCCATGGTCAGGTCGTCGGCCAGGCCGGAAACCTTGGAGATCTTGATGCCCGGAGCGGGCTGATATTCGTACATGGTGATGACCGGTCCGCCGGAGACCTCCAGCACCCGGCCCTCCACCCCGAAGTCCCGCAGCTTGGATTCCAAAAGACGGGCATTTTCCATCAGCTCTTCCCGGCTGAGGCCTGAGGCGTGGCCGCTCTGTCCCGGCGGCGGGTCGTCCAGAAGATCGGTCTCCGGCAGTTGATAGGGACCGCCGGGCTTGCGGTCCGGGCGCCGGGGGTCGGGCGGGGGGTCGGCCTTTTTGGGTTCCGGCCGGGCCTTCTTGGGTTTTTCCACAATTCTGGGTTCCGGGGGCGGGATCAGAGCGGGTTCCTCTTCCAGCCCCAGGTTCCGGGGCTCTTCGCCCTCAAAATCGTCGGCCCCGGGCGTCTCTTCTTCCTTCGGGGCCGGCCTGGCGCGCCAGCCCCGGGCCAGGTCCAGGCAGCGGCCCCAGAGCGAATTTACGGCCATCAAGAGCCCGGCCAGCAGCATCAACGGCAGCGCCAGGACGGCGCCGCCGCGCCCCAGGAGGTTCTCGGCCCCCCGGGCCAGAAAAAGACCGAAACGCCCGCCGCTACCATAGTCCGGCCAGGGCCAGTCGGGCCAGATCAGAGCCAGGGCGGCCAGAAGAGCGAAAATGAAAAGGGCCCAACCGGCCAGACGCACCGCGCCGGCCTGGGTCAGGCCCATTTTCCGGAAAAAGATCCAGGCGGCGGCCAAAAGAGCCGGCACCGGCCAGAAGGCCAACTGGCCGAAAGACTGCACCAGGAAAGAGGAGGCGTAGGCGCCCGGGAGGCCCAGGCTGTTTTTGACTTCCCCCCCGGACCGGGCCGGCCCGAAAAGCGAAGGATCGCTCTGCTGGTGGGAAATCAGGCTGACCAGCAGCAGCACGGCCAAAAGGGCGGCCCCCACCCAGGGCCATTGGGGCGGCAACTGAAATTTTAAGGCGGCCGACCGGCCCCCGCCCGCCCGGGATCTGTTGTGACCGCGCTTCTTGACCGCTTTTGCCCTGCCCATCTCTCAGCCGATCTTCTCCAGGGCCGGCCTGTAGGCCGGGTCCTGCTCCAGAGCGGCCTGAAAGTGAGCCAGGGCTTCGGTCCGGCGGCCGTTTTCCTCGGCCAGACGGCCCAGTTGATAATGTACTTCCGGGGCCCGGCTGCCGTATTCGATGGCCAGGCGCAAATGGTGCTCGGCGCCGTCGAAATCGCCCAGGGTAAAGAGCAGACGTCCGAGGCGCTGACGGTAGAGACTGTTGGTCGGGTCGATTTCCACACTGCGCTGGAAAAGGGACCTGGCCGGCTCCAGGTCATTGGCCAGGTCGACGAACAGGGCGCCCAGGGTCGACAGGGCGTAGGCGTCGTTGGGCGCGTTTTTTACCGCCTTTTTAAAGGCGTCCAGAGCGGCCGGCCGTTCATTGGTCAGCATCAGGGCCTCGCCCAGGAGGCGGAAGACCACCGGCCGGGCCCCGGCCAGTTGGCCGGCCCGCTTCAAGGCCGGGAGGGCCCGGTCCAGGTGCCCCAGTTCCAGGGCGGTCTTGCCGAGATGAAAAAGAGTTTCAAAATTGTCCGGGGCCAGTTCGGCGGCCCGGGCCAGGGCTTTTTCGGCCTCGTCCAGGCGGCCGGCCAGGAGATGGGTATAGCCCAGGTTGTAGTGGGCCATCAGGTTTTCCGGGTCCAGCTCGATTATTTTTTCAAAAGTCTCCAGAGCTTCCTGGGAATTGCCCAGACGGCCGTGGCAGACCCCCAGGCTGTTGAGCAGATTCAGATGACCGGGCGAGACGGCCAGCCCGCGTTCATATTCGCGTAAGGCCCCGCTGAGATCACCGCCTTCAAAGAGGCGGTCCCCGCTGATATTCAGGGCCAGGGGCCCGAAAACAGCCACTTGCCCCTGACCTGAAAAAGCCGCTTCATTCAAGGCCTTGCGGCCGTCTTCCAGCATTTCTTCCGGCGAGGCGCCGCCGGGGCTGAAAACCAGGCCCAGGGAAATGGGGCCCGAGGCCCTCATTTCAGCGGCCAGCCGATGGGCGGCCGGCCCCAGTTCGGCCTGCCCGGCCCCGGGCCAGACCAGGGCCAGGGTGTCCGGCCGCCAGAGAGTCTTGATTTCCGTGGGCGGCAAGGCGGCGGCCGTTTTTTCAAGGGCAAAGGCCAGGAGCCTTTCGGCCTCTTCCCGCCCCAACATGGACTGGGTTTTCTCATAGCCGTCCAGGCGGGCCAAAAGCAGGGCCAGGGGCCGGGAACTAAAGTCGGTCAGACGCTGTAGAAATTGCGGCTTATCCGGCAAAGCGGCCAGAAAGGCCTGGTTCGGGGGGCGCAGATCGCCGGCGGCGGCTTCGGCCTCAAAATCCCGGCGGGAAAAGCTCAGACAATCGCCGGCCACCAGGCTGCGGGAGGATTTAAGGCCCGTGACCTGGGCCAGGGAATAGCTGTCAGCGGTCTCGAAGATGGTCACTTCGGCCTTGTATTCAGGTTTGTCGCTGGGGCGGGAGCGGGGGGAACTGACCAGAAAGACCTGCCCGGCGGCCGCGCCGGTGTCGCGGCCCAGGTTGAGGACCGCCCGGCCCTGCGGCAGAATTTGAACCACCTGGCCATAGCGCTCGATAAGATCCCCGAAAGCCGCGGCCACCGCTGAGGCCCGGCTCTGGCGGGCGTAGAAAAGCGCGGTGTCGGCCCGCTCCCAGAGAAGCTGGGCCTGAGACTGGAGCCGGGCCCGGTCGCCCTCTTCGCCCGAACCGGCCAGATCCCGGGGATAGCGGGCCCAGGCGGCCACCGGCCGGCTGGCGGGTTCGGCTTCCAGTTGGGCGTCCAGGGCACTTTCCATAATCAGGCGCAGTTCTTCCGGGCGGCTTTCGCAGAGAAAGGCCAGGCGCCGGGCGCTTAAGCGGGCCGGGCAGCGCGGGGCGAGATCCTCGCCGAGACGCTCGACAAAATCGGCCAGGGCCGGGCCGGGTTCGGCGGCTTCCCGAAGTTCGACCATGACCAGAAAAAGTTCCGCGGCCGAGGCGCCGTCCAGGCTAAGGGGGCGGCCGGCCGCCTGGCGGCGATGCCGCCGCAGATTCTTCAAGAGGCGCCGGGCGAAATAATCGCGGCTGTAGAGGCCGCTCTCCCGGTCGGTCAAAAGGGCCTTGCGCAGCCACATGCTCTCCAGGGCCTGGCGCAGCAGTTCGGCCAGATTTTCCGGCTCAGGTTCGGCCGGACTGATGATAAGGTAACCCAGTTCCCGGCCCCGGAAGATCAAGGGCAGAACCAGGCTCTGGTCCTCCGGCCCGCCCTCGGGGTCGGGCCAATCGGTCAGCGGCACCGGACGCAGGGAACGGCCGGGCAACAGGGCTTCCAGATTGCGGCAAAAATCAGGACCAAAGCGTTTCAAATCGGCCGGGGTCAGTCGCACGGCCTTTTTTTTTGTAAACATATCCGCTAAATACCTTATTTATGTCTATCGTGAAACTTCAAACGCAGCCTTCAGGTTTGGGGAGGCCGGCCATTTTGCAGGCGCCTTTGCCCGGGCCGGAAGGGAAAAGGTCATATATGTATTTGAGCTTGAAACCGGTGACCTGAGAGAGAATCCGGACCATGGGGGCGATGCCGTTGTCCCGGTAATAGGCCCGGAGCATGTCGATGACCGCGTAATGATCCTCGGTCACTTCGTCGAGGTCTTCCAGTTCCCGGACATAATCGACCCACTCCGGACCCCACAGTTGGGGGTCTTCCAGAAAACCTTCTTCGGTGACCGGAAAAACGTGTCCTTGATACTCTACGCTGGGCATCAGCTGTCCTCCTCAGGGCCGCAAGTGTAATGACATATAATTATAATAAATTATGCTACAAGCGTCAAGACTTCTGATCAGCCGGATCAGAGAAAAGCGGCTGGCCGAAATATCCGCCGCGCGCGCCAGTTAATAGGCCAGGTCCGACAAGTCACTGAGTTCGGCGTCGGGATTGAAAAGGTAGATACGCAGTTCCGGCCCCCGGCTGAGATTTTGATAAAGGCGCAGAAAGCCGGTGCGGGCCAGTTCCAAAAGGGCCAGAAAAGTCAGCGTCAATTCGGCCTGGCTGCGGCCGGCGGCGCAGAGATCCTCAAAGAGGCCGCTTTGGCGCTCTTTCAGACAGGTCTGGATTTCCACTATGCGCTGGGCGATGGTTTTATTTTCCACCACAAAATTGATGGTCTTCTTTTCGGCCTTTTTCTCGGCCAGACGCCGAAAGGCCTCGACCAGGTCAAAGAGCGAGGCCGGGGCCAGTTCGTCCGGCCCGCCCGCCCCGGCCTCTTCCAGGGGTCGCCCGCCCCGGACAAAGACATCGCTGCCCAAAAGCCGCCGGCGGCCGAGGGCCTCGGCCGCCCCCCGATAATCGCCCAGGCCCAGGCGCTCCAGCAGCGGGTCGATGATGGCCGACTTCAGTTCGTCGGCCGGATCGTTCTCCAGGTCGTCGCCGCCTTCCCTGGGAAGAAGCAGGCGGGATTTTATCTGGGTGAGGGTCGCGGCCATGACCAGGAAGTCGGCCGCCAGTTCCACATTGAGGGCTTCCATCAAATCCAGATAGTCCAGATATTGGGCGGTAATCAGCGCCACCGGGATGTCGTCCAGATCGACTTCATTTTTTTTGATGAGATGCAAAAGAAGATCCAGCGGACCTTCATATATCTGAAGCTTGACCAGCAGCTCCGGCCTGATTTTCCTATCGGGGTTCAATGGCTTGAAATGTTTCGATTCCAAAGCGCCGTTTAACGCAATCATCTTGCCAATTCTTCAAAAGTTCTGATGTGTTTCGCCAAAAGGCGCGAAGCCGCCGCCTCGACGCTCTCATTGTCAGCGGCCGCATCTTGACGGAACAGACCGTAATCCAGAAGGACATAGCGCGGCGCGTTGTTTTTCAGAATGATGGCCGTTCCCTTTTCGTCCACAAGGCGGGCCACCCTCGAAAAGTTCTGATTGGCTTCCGAAATAGAAACAAGGTTTTCAACGTTGATATACATTCCGAGACCTCCGCTGACAGCCTAGCACGGTTTTAGGATAAATACAACCTACCCGCAAAGAACTGTCAGCGGAAAGGATACGAAACACTTTGCCTTTGCTGAACGAAAACCAACGTCGTTTGTATTTGGCAAACGAAGCAAAGGCAATGGGGCAGTTTGAGCCTATAAACGAGCGGGCCAGATGGAATTAGGCTATTCCTCCCCGTTGTAAATTTTAATTATGCACAGATACTAAGCGGATCTTTTTTGACAAAACGCTCCATAAACTATAATATTGTCCAAAATCGGCCCCAAGGGAGATCGGCGAGCTATGAAGCCCGACTGTCATGACTATTTCATCAAAGACGGCCGTCACCTCGGTCTTTACGAAGAGATGTATCTAATCTGCCCCGACCCCTGGCGCATCGAGGAACTGGGGCCGCGCCTGGATATGCGGGCCGCCCTTCTGCTGCTGAACGGCCGGGAAAAGTCGGTCCGCCGTTTTCTGGATATAGGCGCCGGCCTGGGCCTCTTCACCAGCCTTCTGACCCAATGTTTGTGGCGGTCAAACCCGGAGGCCCGGGGCCTGGTCACCGACATCGCCCCCAGCGCCGTGGCCCGGGCCCAACAGCGCCTGGCCGATCCCCGCCTGGAATTCGCGGCCCTGGACATCCGCACCCTGGCCGACAAGCCCCGGTTCCCGCCCGAAAACTTCGATCTGCTGGTCCTGGCCCAGGTGCTTTGGGGCCTTCTGGAAGATCTGCCCCGCACCCTGGCCGCCCTGGCCGATCTGCTGCCGGCCGGCGGGCTGATGCTCATCTCCCAGCATTTTTTCCCGCCGGGGCGGCAGGCCTACGGCGCGGAAACCGTGGCCGGGCCCGAAGAGCTGATTTCCTTTTTGAAGCCGGCCGGGCTGGAAATACTGGAAACCATTGAATGCAACCGGGCCGTCAACCACCATTGGGCGGCCCTGGCCCATAAAAAAGCCTTATGACGAACCCGCGGTCCACCTCCCCGGCCCAGGCCCCCGGGGCCCGCTGCCGCTGGTGCCTGGTCAGCGAACTGCGCCCCGCCCTAAATCTGGGCGGCAACAACGATCTGGGCCGACCCTTCGGCCTCAGCCGCTGCCAGGCCTGCGGCGCCTGGCAGGTCAGCCCTCCGCTGTCCCCGGATATTTTGCGCGACTATTTCACGGCCCCGGCCCGCTGGCTTCCGGCCCGGGATCCCGGGGGCCGGCTGACGGACCCCAGGGCGCGGCTGGAATCGCGGCGGGCGGAATACAAAAAATACGCGGCCGCCATGGCGCCCCACCTGGAAGCCGGCGACCGGGTGCTGGACGTGGGGGCCGGCGGCGGCCTGATGCTCTCTCTTCTGCCCGGCCACCTGCGGCGCGTAGCTTTGGAACCCAACCCCGAGGCCGCTGACGCCGCCGCTGAACGGGGCCTGGACGTGCGCCGGGAATGGGCCGAAGACGTTGATTTTCCGCCGGGGCATTTAAGCGCCCTGATTTTCAACCAGAGCCTGGACCATCTGCCCGACCCCGGCTTTTTCCTGGCCCGGGCCGTGATCTGGCTCAGGCACGGCGGACTGATGCTGATCAGCGGCCTGATCAATCCCGACTGCCTGTGCGCCAGGGTCTACGGGCCCCGCTTCCGCCTCTGGCACCCCCTCCACCAGGTCTACCCCACCCCGGAAGCCACGGTCAGGGTGCTGGAAGCCTGGGGTTTAGAGATCCTGCACTGGTGGCAGCCCTATTTTGGAACCCCTTACGGCGGCTGGCTGAAGATGCTGACGGCTTTTCCCGAAATTATGGCCCAGTCGCTGAACCCGGGCCGGGACCGGCCGTCGCCGCCCTGGCCGGGCAACACTTTCAGCCTTCTGGCCCGGAGGACCTTGCAGAGCATTCCCCTGGAAAAAATGGCCCTGGCCTATTAAAAAAGGAAAACTTATGGAACACTACCGGGGCCTGGCGCTTTTCCGCGAAGCGCCGTCAGCCGACCTGATCTTTTTTCGCGGCCGCCTCTACGACCTGGCCCCGGGCCGGGACCAGGACCGGGAGCTGGCCCTTCTGGCCGCCCGGCCCGAGCTTCTGAACGAGCGGGAAGCCGACCTGGCCCTGGTGGCCTACAATGCCGGCCAGAAAAGCTGGCGCCTGATGCGGGATTTCGGGCCGACCCCGCTTTATTACGCCCCCCGTCCAGGGGGTTTCGCCTGGAGCTTCACTTATGCGGGCCTGCTTGACCTTCTGGACGAGATCCGGCCCGACGAGGCCACGCTGTTCGACTATACGGCCACCCACTACCGCTACCTCTTCCGCGACCCGGCCCGGACTTTTCATCAGGGGGTTTATCAGGTGCCGGCCGGCGCCTATGTGGATATCAGCGAGCGGGGCCTCAGTTCCCAAAGCTGGCTGAAGCTGGATCACGACCCGGAGCTTTTCGGCCTGGGCCCGGAAGAAGCCAGCGGGCGCCTGATGGAAATTCTGCGGCCCAGCGTGCGCCTGAGGGCCAGAGCCGCCCGGCGGCCGGCCTTCACCGTTTCCTCGGGCCTGGACAGCTCGACCGTGGCCGCCCTGGCCGCCGGGGAACTGGGCGGCCTGGACGTTTTTTCCGTCGGTTATCAGGGGGCCGGGGCCGAGGAATACGACGAGACGGACGGCGTGGCCGAACTGGTCCGGGGGCGGGACTGGCGCTGGACCCATCTGAGGCTGGAAAAACCCGACTTGGTGGCCGAAACCCGAAAATACATCGGCCTGAGCCGCTCGCCGGTGGTCACGGTCACCTGGCTGGCCTACTATTTGATGGGCCAGCAGCTTTCCGGCTTCAGCGAGATGTTCAACGGCCTGGGCGGGGACGAGAGCCTGGCCGGCGAATTCGGCCACTTTTTCTATTTTTTCGCCGACTTGAAAAAGGCCGGCGACCTGGACCGGCTGGCCGCGGAGGTCGAAGCCTGGAGCCGGCTGCACGATCACCCGGTTTTCAGGAAGAACCCGGAAACGCTGAAAACATTCTGGGACCGGAATATTGATTTCCAGAGCGGGGAAATCAGGGTGGATCAAGTCCTCTACCAGGCCAACCGGCACTTTTTCAACCCCGACTGGTTCGCCGCCCACAGCCGGGAGACGCCGCCCATGCCCCGGCCCTACCCCAACTTCCTCTCCAACCGGCTCTGGCAGGAAATCAGCCACGAAACCACCCCCCCCACCCTCTGGGGGCTGCAACTGGCCAACCAGAACCTGGGGCTCAGGGGAGTCTCGCCCTTCCTCAGCCCCCGGCTCTTCAGGCTCTGCCTTTCGCTCCCCGGCGCGGTCAAATACGACCGGGGCCTGAGCAAGGCCCTGCTCCGCCGGGGCCTTAAGGGCCTTTTGCCGGAAAGCCTGCGCTTAAACCCGAGGAAGGTGGGCTTCAACGCCCCCATCCATCAATGGTTCAAAGATCCCAAAGTCGGCGGTCCGACCCGGCAGCTTCTGAGCGAGGGGCCGCTGGTCAAAAACGGCTGGCTGAGAGCCGGGGCGGCCGAAGAAATTTTCCGGGAACACGAATCTGGACAGGCCAACCACATGATGTTACTATGGGCCCTGTTGAACGCGTCTTTGTTTTTGGAGGCCCGAGCATGAAAGTACTGGCTGTTTCCATCAGCGAGCGTCAGGGGACCAAAAAAGAGAACCAGGAGCAGATCGTGGTGCTGAAAGACCGGGGAGTGGCCAACGACGCCCACCTGGGCCTGGACCCCAAACGCCAGGTCAGCCTTCTGGCCCAGGAAAGCGTCGAAATCATGAAGAGACAGGGGCTGGACCTGCGGCCCGGAGATTTTGCCGAAAATATCACCACCGAGGGCCTGGAACTGCACACCCTGCCTCTGGGCGCCCGCTTGAAAATCGGGCCTGAAGCCGTGCTGGAGGTCTCCCAGATCGGCAAGACCTGCCACCACGGCTGCGCCATCAGGCAGAGCGCGGGTTCCTGCATCATGCCCAGCCACGGCATCTTCGGCCGGGTGCGGACCCCGGGGCGCATCCGGCCGGGCGATGAAATAGTGGTGGAGAAGTAGGCCGCCCGGTTCAGGACCGCCGCCGGCTGAAATAGGAAAGGACGAAAATGAAGACCGCCGCCAGGACCACGGTCGCCCCGGCGGCCGTATTTATTTCCGGCCGGGTGGAGAGATAGAGACCGGCCTGGCCGGAGAAGAGGGAGATGACCACCGCGACCCGGAACATGGCCGCGGCCGAAAGAGCCCAGTTGCGGCCGGCGGCGGCCGGGGCCACCAGAAGGGCCGTCACCAGCAGCACGCCCACCGACCAGACCGAAACCGTGACCACCAGGGCCAGAAAGACACCGAAGGCGTAAGGCGCCAGGCGGCTTTTCAGCGGGTTGCGGCTGCGGGCCAGGACCGGGGACAGGGATTCCAGGGTCAGGTGGTTGAAAAAGAAGAGGAAGAAGAAGAACGACAGCAGAGCCAGGGCGGCCAGGGCCAGAATCTCGCCATCGCCCAGGGTCAGCACATCGCCCAGGAAAAAGCGGGACAGGCCCCTGGCCGTGCCCGGATTGCGGCTGACAATGACCAGGCCCAGGGCAATGGCCCCTGAAAAGACCAGGCCGATGACCGTATCGGCGGCCAGGCGGCTGTGGCGGGAGAGATAGGTGACCAAAAGGCCGATCAAAACCCCGGTCAGGAGGATGGCCGGCTTTTCAGCCACATTCAGAAGAAGGGCCAGGGCCACCCCCAGAAAAACCGAGTGGCCCACCGCATCGGCGAAAAAGGCCAGACGCTGGTTGACCACCAGCACCCCGGCCCCGGCGCTGACCGGGGCCAGCAGCATCAGAGCCAGGGCCGCCCGGCGCAGGAAGAGCGGTTCATAGAAGGCGCCGAAAAAATTGAGAACCGGCGCCAGGACAGCCGAGGCCTCCATCGGTCAATAATAATCCTCGCTGGCGCTGACAGGATCGCTATCGGCGTATTCAAAGGGCTCGAAAGAGAGAAAGAGGTCGCTCAAATCGAGCAGGCTGGAGGCCGAGGTCTTAAGTTCCGAGCTCAGGGTCTGGGGCACGGAAGCCACCTCGACCTTGATGCCCTCCCGCCGGATGGTCAGGGCCAGATGGGCGAAGTCGGCGTCCCCGGTGACCAGGACGACCGTATCAGGTCTGATTCTCAGGCTCAGGTCCATGGCGTCGATGGCCATGATGACGTCCACATTGGCTTTGTACCAGCCGTTGGCCCGTGGCTGGCCGCTCTTTTCATAAACCATGAAGCCCTGGCTCCTGAGCCAGTGGATGTAGTGCCGTTTGGCCTCGCGTTTTTCCATCCACTCCGGGGTGGCCGGCGGCAGGCCGACATAGATGACCATTTCCACCAACTCCCGGTCGGGGCCGACTCCGCTTTCCAGATAGTCCCGGAACCTCAGCCAGTCGAAATTGCGCTTGAAATTTTTGGACGCGGCCCTGGTGACATTGGCTTCATCGACAAAAACCAGAAGACGGGTTTTATTTTTCATTGCTTCTCCACAGGGCAATAAACCCAAGCCATCGATCAAGGTGATTATTTACGGCTTTCCCGAAGGGCCCGGGCCATTTCTCTTTTGGCGTCAGCCTCCTTCAGGGCCTGGCGTTTATCGTGGGTTTTCTTCCCCCGGGCCAGGGCCAGCTCGGCTTTGGCCAGGCCGTCTTTAAAATAGAGTTTCAGGGGTATCAGGCTGTGGCCCCGTTCCTGAACCAGCCCATAAAGGCGCTTGAGTTCCTGGCGGCGTAGAAGAAGCTTTCTCTTGCGCAAAGGGTCGTGATTGCCGAAATAGGCCCAGGGGTAAGGGCTGATATGGGCGTTGAGCAGCCAGGCCTCGCCGCCGACGACGCGGGCGTAGGCGTCGGTCAGATTAGCCTTGCCGAGCCTCAGGCTCTTCACTTCGGTGCCGGTCAGGACCAGCCCGGCCTCATAGCGGTCCATCAGTTCGTATTCGCGGCGGGCTTTCTTGTTCTGGCAGATTATTTTTACCGATTCTTTTTCTTTTTTGGACATGAACGCGCTCGGCGATAAAGGCCGCAAGCGGCCTCACGGGTGGCTGTAATGAAAATTGAGTTCCCGGAATAACGAATCTATCTAATTTTATTATACATCATCAGGCCATTTCAGGTCAAGGGGCTCCATGGATTCATAGATTCGAGACGCCGCGATTCTCAAAGTAGGCCTGACCGCCTGGCCGGAACTCGTGCGGACTGGACGATAAGCCGGCTCGGACAACGCAGGGTATGCAGCACGTATTAACGGCATTATCAAGGCAATTAGAGATAAAATGTCATCTGAAACATTACTTACGGGACAAAATGCGGCATCTGATCTATTCGTTGTCCAAAGCTCGCATACCGTACGTCAACGGGGAAAGTCGTGACGGATCGAAAGATTGAAAAAGCGCCACGGAAAAAATCGGTCGGCTCAGGGCTTACCCGACGTTCAATCGGGTTTTTGGCCAGCCTGTTTCAGCCGCAGGCTGCTTCGCCGCCGGGCGATGAGATAGAGAAAACAGGCCGAACCGCCGAGGTAAAAGAGCGGCGCGCCCAAAGCCATGATCATCAGCCAGTGGTCGGCCAGGCCGCCGGGCAGCCGGCTGAAATTGACCAGGTTGCTGACCAGGCTGAAGAGGCAAAGGAGGATGATGACCAGGAAGACCGCCGGCAGGGCGCTGCGGCCCTGACGCAGTTCCCGGCCCAGGTTGCCCAAACCGAAGGCGGCGGCCAGGGGCGGCAGAATGGACATGACCAGGTAGAAGCCCAGATGGGTGAAGACAAAAGCCAGAAGTCCCCCACCGCCGGAAGCGGCCAGGAAGCCGCGGCCCTGCCCGAAGAAAAGGCTCAGGACGCCGGTCAGGGAACTGAGCCCCTGATAGATCAAAAGAACGAAAAAGACGGCCGGCAGGGTATAGCTGAAAGACGGCCGCAAGTCGGGGGCCGTTTTCTCTTCGGGCGGCAGATTGAGGACTTCCCTGACCTCCCGGTTCCGGGCCAGATAAAAAACCCAGGCCGAGCTCAAGGCCACCAGGGCCGCCCAGAAAAGGTTGGCCGCCAGGGCCAGGATGCGGGTCAGGGGCTCGGGGTCGTCGGGCAGCCAGTCCGGATAGTCCAGGCCATCGGCCGCCAGGGCGGCCAGGGTGGAAAAAAAGTCAGGGCCGGGCACGGCCAGGGCCAGGCCGGATATGAAAGCCGCGGCCAGGGAGACCCAGGCGCTGAAACGCAGGTAGGCCAAGGCCCGGGGCGAGCGCTGAATGGTCAGGGCCAGGCCCGGCACGGCCGGCGCCGCGAAAAGCAGCCAAAACGCCATTTGAGGCGCCAGGAGGAGGACCGCCAGTTCCGCGTCAAAATCCAGCTCTTTGAGAGCCAGGACGCTGAAATAGCCCAGAAAGAGGAAAAAGGCCAGCGCCGCCCCCAGATAGACCAGGTAGAGCCTCAAAAGACCCGGCAAGGGCCGGATTTCGTCATGACGCGGAGGGCTTGAAAGCCCGCGGGGGCCGAAGCCGTTCATGGAAACCCCTTCAGGAAAGCTCGGAAAATTCGCCTTTGGCGGGAGCCCCGCCCCAATCGTCGATCGGCGCGTCGCCGGCCTCTTCCCGGTGCCGGCGCACACATTGGGCCAGAAGATCCAGTTGGGTCTCCAGATCCTCTTCCCGGCACAGGCGGGCCCGAAATTCCGCCGCGCCCCTGAGCCCCTTAGTATACCACATCAGCACGGTTCTGAGCATAAAAGGCGCTTTGGGGCCCACCGAGCCATAGAGCAGACGGGCGTGCCGCTCGGCGGTTTCAAGCCTTTCCTCCAGGGTGACCGCCGGGATCTCCTCTCCGCGCCAGAGGGCCAGACACTGACGGAAGAGCCAGGGCCGCCCCTTGGCCCCCCGGCCGATCATGACCCCGGCCGCGCCGTAGCGGCGCAGTTTGTCCAAAGCCTCCCGGGGGCCGCGGATATCACCGGAACCGATGATCGGCACGGGCGATTTTTCAGCCAGGCGGGCCACCAGGCGCCAGTCGGCCTCCCCGGCAAAACCTTCGCTGGTCATTCGGGGATGGAGGGTAATGGCCGCCGCGCCCTCGTCGACGGCCAGAGGCAGCAGGTCGAAAACCGTCTCCCCCACCCCCGGGGCGAAAGCCGGGCGGGTTTTGAGGGTGACGGGGACCGGGACGGCCCGGACCAGGGCCCGGATTATTTTCCGCACCGTGGGCAAATCCTTCAGCAGGGCCGAACCGTGACCACTGGAGATGACTTTGCGGGCCGGGCAGCCCAGGTTCAGGTCTATGAGGTCGGCCCCGTGGTCCACGGCGATCCTGGCGGCCTCGGCCATCTGATCCGGGTCCTTGCCGAAGAGCTGCACCCCGAAGGGCTTTTCCAGGGCCGGATCGCTCTCCAGAAGCTTCAGGGCGGCCCGGCCGCGACAGGCCAGGGCCGCGGCGCTGACCATTTCACTGAAAGTCAGACCGGCCCCGGCCTCCTTGGCCAGGCGGCGAAAGGGGAAATTGCCCAGCCCGGCCAGGGGCGCCAGGATGAAGGGATTGTCGAGAACCAGCGAGGCGATCCGCAGGGCCGGGCCGGCCGCCGGACGGCCGCCCGGCCGCGGCGCGTCTATTTGAACCATAAAACGTGATCCACAGTCAGATCCAGAGGCGGGGTCTTGAAACGGATGCGGTTGGCCCCGAAAGAAGCCCAGCCGGAATCGAGCTGGTCCAGTTCCCCGACCCGGGCCACCCGGTTATGGGGCGTCTTGTCCAGGGTGGCTTCTCCGGGGGCTTTGGGACCGTAAATATCCAGCAGAAAGCGACGCTCGGCCGGGGCCCCGTCCCAGGAACCTTCGCGGGCTTTGATGGTCACCACGGTGGAGCCGTCGCTCTGGCTGACCGCGCTGATGTTGGTCAGGCTGAAATTTTTGGAAAGATAGGCCAGAGTCTCCCCGTCATCCTCATACCAGGTGAATTCGGAAGCTTCCCCGCCAATGAAAATTTTAAGGGCGGCCGCCTTCTCCGGGCCGGCGTCCTTGAGGCGGACCTCCTCAATGCCCGGGATAATGGCCCCCCCCAGGGCCAGGATGGGCGGGGTCAATTGACCTGAATCCTTCAGATCCAACTGCACCAGGCCACCCTCTTTCCGGTCGATGACCTCGCCGCTGCGCCAGTTATACCAGCGGCCCGGCGGCACGTAGACCTCGGCCCGTTCGGCGGAGCCGTCGAAATTGAGGCCCAGAAGCAGTTTTCCGCCCAGCATCATTTCGCCAGTCTGATTCCGGGCGTTCAGATCATCCTGGAAATAATAGACCAGGGGCGCCAGGAGCGGATCGCCCTGCTCGCTGGCTTTCCAGGCCAGGGAGTACAGATAGGGCCTCAGAGACTCTCTTACGGCCAGGTTGTAACGGGCCGCGGGCCGATAGAGCAGCGCCTCGGGCAAGATCAGGGGGTAATCGGTCAAGGCGTTTCTGGCCAGCCAGGCATCATAGACCTGACCGTATTCGTCGACGTCCCGGGCCGCCAGATTGCCGCTCAGATCGGAACTGTAGTAATCGATGCCCGACAGGGCCAGGTTGGCCCGGGCCGCCAGCTGGACCCGGCCGCCGAACAGAAAGCCTTCGCCGTTGTAGAGAAAACCCGACCGGCGGGCCAGGCCGGGCAGGCCCGAACGGGTCAGCAGCATCAGGCGAAGCCGGCTTCGAAGGCGCTGGTTACGGACCGAGGCGTTCAGGCCTTCCAGCCATTTCAGAGGGTAACTGTTGGCCCAGGCATAGTGGGAATGGGCGCGGCCGCCGGGGCCGCCGTCATACCAGGCCGCGGGGCTGACCCCGTCGAGATCGCCATCGGTCAGGCGGAAAGAGCTCAGACCGGCGCCGACTCTCTCGGCCCGCAAGAGGCTGTGCCAGAAACTGGCGGCCGCAGGATTGGTAAAATCAACCAGGCCGCCGGGCCGGTCATCGGCGCTGAGCACCACCAAAGGGCCGCCGGGGCCCTGCTGCCGGACCAGAAAGGAACGGCTGGCCATTTCCGGATAAAAACCGGAATCCAGGGGCACGGAGGCCGACTCGTCGGTCATCAGGCGAAGATTGAAGAATTTGGCGAGATCCAGCCGGAGACCGAAATCCTCGCCGGCTTCGACCAGAAGCCCGGCCAGCCCGGGCACGTTGTTTTTAAGGTTGTTCAGCTTCTCCCGCCAGTCGGTTTCGCCGTGTCCCCGCACCGCCGAGGCCCAGACGCCCAGAGCCTTGAGCGGCGGCAGGCTCGGGCGGCCCAGGAGCAGCATCAGGCGCTGCCTGAGGGCCGTCAGGTCCTCCCCGCTGATGACCAGAAAACGGAAACTCAGGTCCGGCCCCAGGGGACCGGCCGGACCGACCGTCCAGGGCAGACCTTTGAGGCTCCACTGCAGCGGCAGGGTTTCGTCAACCATCAGGGCCGCACAGTGGCGCCCCAGGCCCAGGCCGTAAAGCACCGGCGCCTGGACCTGGTCGGGCCGCCCGCCGAAAGTGCCGACCCGTCCGTTCCCGAAAGGGTTGGCCGGGCGGTTGTTCTCGCCCAGAAGGCTCAAGCTGGAGCCGTTGCGCAGATAATCGGCCCCCAGGCCGTAGAGATGGGTGAAATCGCCGGAAAAAGCCAGACCGCTCAACTGCCCGTCCGGGGCATAGGGGCTGATCTGCCACAGGCGGGCGCCGTCAGATCTGCTGATGGTGAGGGACGGGGGATTCCGCCCCAGCCTGACCGCCAGGGCCGCACTGGACCAGGAATCCCCGCCGCCCGAGGGGGCGCTCAAGCTGAGCTCGGGGCTGAGCATCATCGACAGCTCAAAGGGCCGCCCCTCTTCCACCGGATTGACTGAAAGCTCAAAAAGCCAGATTTCATCGCTGACCAGCCCCATCGACAGGGTCCAGGGGCCCAGGCGGGTCACGGTCCGGCCGTTCTGGGCCGAAGCCGGGGAGACGGAAAGGAGCAGAACGAGCAGAAAGGCCGCCAAAGCGGGCCGAGCGGTCAGTTCAAGGCCTGGGTTTCTCATCTATCGCCCTCGTATGCCGTCAAGGTTATGAAGCACTAGCTGCCGATGATATCAAAGACCGCTTCGGCCAGCGCCGGGGCGGCGGCCGGACGGCGGGCCAGACAGTCGCCGGCTTTTTGGGCCATAAGGCGGGCCGTCGCGGGCTCGGCCAGCAGGCCGGCCAAATCCTCGGCCAAAGTTTCCCTGGAAGTGGCCCGGGCGCCGCCGGCGGCCAGAAGCTCCGCGGCCTCCAGACGGAAACTGGGCCGGTAGGGACCAAAAAGGATCGGCGCGCCCACGGCGGCCGGCTCCAGGGGGTTGTGGCCCAGGAGTTCCGGCAGCAAAGTCCCCCCCACCAGCGCCAGGTCGGCCTGGGCATAGACGGCCGGCAATTGCCCCATGGAATCCAGAATCAAAATCGATCCGTTTTTAGCCAGGGGTTCCTCAGCCTCGCCGGTCAGCACCGGTTCCAGGCCCCGCGCCCTGACCTGGGCCCGGATTTCGCCGATTCTGGTCAGGTGACGGGGCGCCAGCAGGAGGCGGAGATCCGGAAATCTGTCCGCCAGCGCCGAAAAGGCCGAAAGCAGCCAGGCCTCTTCCCCGGGATGGGTGGAACCGGCCACGATCAGGGGCGAGCGGGGGCCGCCGCCCCAGATTTTCCGGGCCCATTCCAGTTTCAGGGCCGCGAATCGGGGGCTCCGGGCCTCGGTCAAAAGGGGGTCGAATTTGGGGTTGCCCAATACTTTCAAACGTTCCGGCGGCGCGCCCAGGGCGGCGAAAAGCTCCTTTTCCAGATCTCCGGCCGGGGCGATCAAGGCAAAGGAAGATAAAATTTCGGCCATAAAGCCGCCCGCCAGGCGGTAACGTCTGAAAGAACGTTCGCTCAGGCGGCCGGCGGCCAGGATCAGGGCCACCTGATTCCGGCGGGCGGCCTGAACGAGGCCCGGCCACAGTTCGGTCTCCAAAATGATGAGGGCGTCAGGGTTCAGGCGGGCCAGGGCCCGACCGGGGGCACCCCAGAAATCCAGGGGCGGGGCCATGATCCGCACCCGGGGATCGGCCCGGAACATTTCCTCGGCCTGGGCCAGGCCCGCCGGGGTGCCCACGCTGAGATATATTTCGCTCCAAGGCCTGAGCGCCAGAACCGCCCTGATGATGGCCGCCGCCGAACGGGCTTCGCCCACCGAGGCGCCGTGAAACCAGAGCCGGGGCCGGTCCCAGGCCCGGGGCGGACTGAAGGACAGCCCCAGGCGGTCCCGCCAGCGGCCGCCGAAGCGGCCTTTGAGCGAAGCGGCCAGAACCGCCGGCGGGCCGATAATATTGGCCGCTATGTTGTACAAGTGCCTGATCACGGTTGAACGGCTTATGGGTTTAATTTTCCGGCATCTTTGGCCTCGGGCAGACGGCCGGCCAGGCCCAGGGCCTCGGTCAGGCGGCTCAGGGCCTCCCGGTGTTTGGGGCTGCCGACGCTGAGAAAAGCGGCCCGATAATAACGCCAGGCATCCTCGGGCCGGCGCTGACGCTCGCTGTAAAGCCCTAAATTAAAAAGGGCCGGCGCGTATTTGGGGTTGAGTTCCAGAAGCTCCAGCCACAAGTCCCGGGCGCCGTCCCAGTCACCGGCCATGGCCAGCCGTCGGGCCTGACGGTCCAGGGCGTGCCCGCCGTTTTCCAGTTCCCTGGCCGGGGCGAAGCGCCCCAGATCGAGGGTCAGTTGATGAACCAGTTCGTCGGCCAGACGCGTTTTAAAGGCCCGGCGGCCCTGCTTTTCCGATCCCAGAGGCGCGGTGAGCCCTTTTTCCGCCAGATAGCCGCCCCGGGTCCGATCGATGTCCAGGGCTATCCGGCCGCTTTTCAAGAGTTCGCCGCCGGGAGCCAGGAGCCGCCAGTCAAAGACCAGGGCGCCGGTGAAGCGTTCCAGATCATAGGACTGAAGATCGACGGTCCCGGCCCGCTCTTCCGTCAGCCACAGGCGGCCCGTGAAAGGGTCGGGCCGGTAGACGGGATAGGGCCGACCCTCTTTGACCTCCAGGGGCACGGCCTCCCTTTCGCCGTGCGCCCGGCTGACCAGGCTGATCTGTCCGCTCAGGAGACCGCCGCCCGCCCCGCCCCCGGTCCGCCGGGCCAGGAGCCGGCTCAACTGCTCGGAGCCCGGGCCGGTCAGGCTCCCCAGCCCGATTCCGGGCGGCAGGCGGCAGTCGCCGTCAGCGGCCCGGGCCGGCCCGGCCAAAAGGAAAGAAGTCAGCAGCAGCAGGCAAGAGGGCCACAGGCGCTTAAGCATGATGATATTCCCCTTCAATTTGATTGGCCTTCAGAAAAAAGCCGAAATCCATCCGGGCGGCGGCCAGCAGCCGCTCGGTCCGCCGGGCCTTGGGAGTATCGGGCGGCGGCGGACGGAAAAGACCGAAATTGACATTGGAAGGCCCGAAGTTCTTCCTGGCTTCGTCCGGACGCAGATGGCCCAACAGGGCGCCCAGGGCGGTGGAGTCCGGGGGCCGCAAGAGCGGCCGGGAGCCCAGCGTCCTGAGGGCGTTTTCAGCGGCCCAAAGGCCCTGGGCGGCCGATTCCACATAGCCTTCCACTCCGGAGAGCTGGCCGGCCACGAAAAACCGTTCCGCGCCCCGAATTCTTTGATAGTCGTCCAGAACTCGGGGGGCGTCCAGATAGCTGTTGCGGTGGATGGCCCCGTAACGGGCGAATTCGGCCGACTCCAAACCGGGAATGAGGCGAAAAACCCGATCCTGGGCCGGCCGGGTCAGCCGGGTTTGAAAACCGACCATATTCCACAAAGTGCCGGCCTGGTTCTCCCGGCGGAGCTGCACCACGGCATAAGGCCGTCGGCCGTCGGCCGGGTTTTCCAGGCCCACCGGCTTCATGGGGCCGAAAGTCAAGGTCCGGGGTCCCCGGCGGGCCATAACCTCGATGGGCAGACAGCCCTCGAAAAAGTTCCGGTCTTCGAAATCCCGGGCCGGCGCCTGGTCGGCCTCCAGAAGGGCCTGGAGAAAGAGATCGAAGTCGGCCTTGTTCAGCGGGCAGTTGAGGTAGTCCCCCTCCCCTTTTCCGTAACGGTTGGCCTGATAAATCCCGGACAGATCCAGGGAATCACGGCTGACGATGGGGGCCAGGGCATCGTAAAAATGGAGTTGCGGGGCTCCGGCCAGCCCGGCCAGCAAATCGGTCAGGGCTTCGGAAGCCAGCGGCCCCCCGGCCACCAGCACCGGGGCCGGGCCTTCCGGCCAGGCGGTCAGCTCCTCCCGGCGCAGTTCTATGAGCGGGTGGGCTTCGATCAGCCGGGTGACTTCCCGGCTGAAGAGTTCGCGATCCACGGCCAGGGCCCCGCCGGCCGGCACCCGGGTCTGCTCGGCCACCCGCATGATCAGGGAAGACAGGCGGCGCATTTCTTCCTTCAAAAGCCCCACGGCGTTTTCGGGCCGATCGGCCCGAAAGGAATTGGAACAGACCAGTTCGGCCAGCCCGGGCCGCCTGTGGGCCGGGGAAAAACGGCCGGGCTTCATTTCCCAGAGGCGAACCCGGCGCCCGGCCTGAGCCGCCCGCCAGGCGGCCTCGCAGCCGGCCAGGCCGCCGCCGACCACCTCCAGTTCAGGGCCCGGGCTCACTCGACTCCCCTGGCCTCCGGCAGCCAGGTCAAGCGGTAATCCCGGCGGCCCAGGCCGATGGATTCCGCGTATTCCAGTTGCCGGCGCCAATGGCAATCCGGGTAAAGCGCGGTCCACTTGTCGGCGCCGGGAGCCAGGGCGCTCGCCGGGAGGGCCGTGCCCGGCAGCCCCGGCGCCTGATTGACCAGATCGGCCGAGGCCTGATCCAGAGCCACCGGATCGCGGCCGGCCAAAACGCCGATATCGGCCACAATGGGCGCGTCGGAATGGTTGACGCAGTCGCACAGGGGGCTCAAAGCGTTGATGAAGTTGAGGTACATCACCCGGCCGCCCTTGTTTTTGACGGCCGCGCCGGCGTATTCGATCATCTTGGGCATGAAGCGGCCGGTGTCGCTGTCCCAGGGAATGGCGATGGCTTCTTCCGGGCAGACCGGAATGCAACTGGCGCAGCCCACGCACCGGTCGGGCCTGATGTGGGCTTTCCTGCCCTTCATCTCAATGGCCGAATGGGCGCACTGGGTCAGGCAGCGGCGGCAGCCGAGGCAGTTCTTGGCTTTGACTTTGGGGGCCAGGTCGGCATGCTGGGCCAGCTTGCCGCGCCGGGAGGCCGCCCCCATGCCCAGGTTCTTCAGGGCGCCGCCAAAACCGGTCAACTCGTGGCCCTTGACGTGGCTGATGATCAGGGCGCCGTCGGCCGCGACGAAATCCGCCCCGATCCAGGCGGTCGCGACCCCCCCGCGATCGACTTCAATGCCGACTTCCCCGCCGCCTTTCAAACCGTCGCCGATGATCAGCGGGGCGCCGGTCACCTCATAACCGAAGCCGTGCCTGAGGGCGGTTTCCAGATGATCCACCGCATTGGACCGGCCGCCGACATAGAGAGTGTTGGCGTCGGTCAGAAAGGGCTTGGCCGACAGACTTTTCAATTCCTCGACCAGAGATCTCAGCAGGTGAGGACGAATGAAGCTGTGGTTGCCCCTTTCGCCGAAATGGACTTTTATGGCCCAAAGGGAACGCGGCTGAACCATCTTTTCCGGCTCCAGGCATTTCATCAGGCGCACCAGCTTCTGAGAAAAACTCTCCCGAAAGTGGGTCCGGAGACTTATGGCGTAAACATCTGAAGGCATGACAATCTCCTTGGCGGTCGACATAAGCCTGGCCAGCCCTCCCCAAAATCAGACTGCCAGATAATCCGGGACGCGGAGCCCGAAAGGCTAAGCATAAAAAATTCCTTGACAAAACGGGGCGTTTTATCAAATAATCCTTATTAAAAGGCTTCACCGTTCGGGCTCCCCCGTTCGGGCTCCCCGTTCTGAATGACCAGAACCAGGCCCGGGCTGAGTCCCGAGCTTTGGCGTAAGATTTGATTTTAATGTTTTTATCCGAGACAGTAAAGCCCAAAAATGCGTCTGGCCGACCGACGGGGCGGTGAAGCGCATTATTCCAGGCGACTTGGCTACCGAACTGAAGCGCGCTTAAGAAAGCAACGGGATTTATTGTTTCCCGACATCCGCCCGGCGCCCCCGGCGGCCCAGGTTCCCTCTGGAGAAAACGGACATGGCGGTCACCAAAGAGAAAATAATTTCGGAAGTTTTTGACTCGACGGATCTCTCCCGCAAAGACGCCCGGCAGGCCGTGGAAAAGCTGATGGAGATACTCAAAAGAACCCTGGCCGAGGAAAAAGATGTCCTGATCAGCGGCTTCGGCAAATTTGTGGTCAAACGCAAACGGGCCCGCCGGGGCCGCAACCCCCAAACCAAAGAGTCTTTGGAACTGAGGGCCCGCCGGGTGGTGGTCTTTAAAAATTCCGGCATTCTCAGAAAAAAGATCAACGGCGAAGAGGTCGAAGAAGGCGCCGCCGACGAATTTTGAGCCCGGCCCCTTTGGCTGTAAGCCTCAGCGTCGCCGCGTAATTGCGGATTATCGCTCAGGGGGCGAGGGGGCGGCGACCAGGCCTCTTGAAGATGGAAAGCTGTGTTCGAAAATTGCCGCTTGACCGGTCCTGGACTTTTGTTGTATAGTAATTAAATGTATTTACAGCGGATTCCGAACTGCGGAACCGCCCCTGTCAGGCAGAGGCATATGGCTCTTCAGAAACCTCAGATAACATCCTGCATCGACGGTAAAGCCCACGCCTGGATGATCGTGGCCGAAGACAGTTCCGGCGAAGGCGGCCGGCTGGAACATCGCTGGTGTAAAAAGTGCGGTTCCCTGACCCAGGTCGGCTTCGGGGCCGACGGCCAGCCCATAGTGGCCGTTGACGAAGACGGCACCCCCCATCTGGCCACCCCCAAAATTTTGGATGCCCTTATCAAGTAGGGCCCGGTCAGGGTTTAAATCGTGAATTGAAATGCTGATTGCTTAAGGGATTGTCAAGAAACAAGCTCTAAGTTGCCACGGCGACGCCAGGAACGGGCGCCGCCGTTGTTGATTGATCGACATTTCCGCCGGGCGACCACCAATGAACAGGATTGCCATTTATTTATGAACCTCAAAAATATCAGGAATATAGCCATCATTGCCCATGTCGATCACGGAAAAACCACCCTGGTCGACGCCATGCTCTGGCAGAGCGGCCTTTTCCGCGACAATCAGGAGGTCCGGGAACGGGTCATGGACAGCCTGGACCTGGAACGGGAAAAAGGCATCACCATCATGGCCAAAAACACGGCCGTCAACTATCGGGACTTTAAAATCAATATTGTCGACACCCCCGGCCACGCCGATTTCGGCGGCGAGGTGGAGCGCACCCTGACCATGGTCGACGGGGTCCTGCTGCTGGTGGACGCTTCCGAGGGTCCCCTGCCCCAGACCCGGTTCGTCCTGGGCAAAGCCCTGGGCCGGGGCCTGCCGATCATCGCGGTCATCAACAAAATCGACCGGCCCGACCGCCGGCCGGCCGAAGTTCTGGACGAACTCTATTCCCTGTTCATAGATCTGGACGCCGATGAAGAGCAGCTCGACTTTCCGGTGCTCTATAGCAACGCCAAAGCCGGCCTGGCCTTTGAGAGCCTGGAAGAGGCCGACCAGGCTGAAACAGGCTCTTTGGAGCCTCTTTTTTCGGCCATCATCAACCACCTGCCGGCCCCCGACGGATCGTCCGAGGCCCCGGCCCGCTTTCTGGTCACCAATCTGGACTGGTCGGACTATGTGGGCCGTCTGCTCATCGGACCGCTTCGCCAGGGCCGCCTGACGGCCGGGCAGGAGGTGGCCCTGATGAAAGGCGGGCAGGTCGTCCGCCGGGCCCCGCTCAAAGTATTGTACAGCTACCAGGGTTTGAGCCGGGTGGAGGCCACGGAACTTTCCGCCGGGGATATCGTGGCCCTGGCCGGGCTCGACGACGCCTTCATCGGCGACACCCTGGCCGACCCGGAAAATCCGGAAGCCCTGCCGACGGTAGTGGTTGACGAACCCACCCTGGCCATGGAATTTTCGGTCAACAGTTCACCCCTGGCCGGCCAGGACGGGCGCCTTCTGACTTCCCGCCAGATCAAGGACCGGCTGGATAAAGAAGCTCTCTACAATGTTTCCGTGCGGGTGGCCCAGGTTCCGGACCGGCCCGATTCCTATCAGGTCAGCGCCCGGGGAGAACTGCAATTGGCCGTGCTGGTGGAAACCATGCGGCGGGAGGGCTTTGAACTGAGCCTGGGGCCGCCGCGTATCATCCTCCGCGAAGTGAACGGCAAAACGCACGAACCGCTGGAACTGGCGGTCATCGACGTGCCCGAGGAGGTCGTGGGGGTGGTCACCGAAAAGCTCAGCGCCCGGCGCGGCCAGGTCGTCAGGCTGACCAACCACGGCTCCGGGCGGGTGCGCCTGGAGCTGGAAGTGCCCTCCAGGGGGCTGATCGGCTATCGCAGCCAATTTTTGACCGACACCCGGGGGACCGGCCTTTTGAACACCCTGGTCATCGGCAGCACCCCTTATCTGGGGCCCATCAAAGGCCGGCCCAACGGCTCTCTGGTTTCCGACCGCTCGGGCGCGGCCGTGACCTATGCCCTTTACCATCTGGAGCCCCGGGGCACGATCTTCGCCAGCCCGGGCGACCCGGTCTACCCCGGGCTGATCATCGGCGAAAATTCCCGGGCGGAGGATCTCTACGTCAACCCCTGCAAAGAGAAAAAGCTGACCAACATCCGGGCCAGCGGCTCCGACGAGGCCCTGCGCCTGACCCCGCCCCGCCGTTTCTCCCTGGAAGAGGCCATCGAATACCTCCGCGAAGACGAAATCCTGGAAGTGACCCCCAAAGCCATCCGTCTGCGCAAGCGGCCGGATGAAAAAAAGAAATAAAAATGTTTTCCGATGGGGCGGCCTGAGGCCCGCGAGTCAAAAAGCGTCGGCCTGGGAAGTTCCTTAAAATTCAACTTCGTAAATTACACTGATGGTCATCAACAGGGTCGTCAGCCCGTAGACCGCCAGGACGGCTTTCAGCGACAATCTTTCCGCGAGGGATTTGCTGAGCGCCTGCCGATTAATTCTGAGATGGCGGGCACAGGTCGCGATCAATAAAACTCCGCCAACTTCATGGATGAACTTGACCAGAAATGACTCACAATGGAAGAATAAAAAAAGGCCGCTGATGACTACCAGGCCACCCAGTATAATCAATTTTGAATTTATTTTTGACCGCGCTTCCGTCCTCATCGTTCTTTCCCTGTCCTTATTCTATGGGGGTTGTCAATAGCCCGTTAATCATGAACTCCATGGCCCAGTGACCGCGAGTCTCGCCCTCGCCGCTCAGGATGAGGCTCTGGCCAAGCCGGGCCATATTCGGATACGCTTTGGGGTCGAGCCCGTCAATGGCTTGTCTCATTCGCTCCCATGGATAGCCCTGTTCCCGCCTGGCGTCCTGTTCAGCGGAAACGGCCGAAGCATGAACCAAGATGGCGTCCAGAGCCCAGGCGGCGGTGCGCTGATCAAGGCCGCCTTCAAGCAAGAGGCTGACGATGGTCTCCATCAGCCGGAAAGTGTTGGGTCCGGTGGAAACGGCGCTGACGGCCAGTTGCCCCAGGCCGGGCCGGGCTGTCAAGACCTTCATATAGGACCAGATTGTCGTTTTCAGCCTGGCCCGCCAGGAACTTTTGGACTTTGGCGGAATCTCCACCTCCCCAAGAGCCCGGTCAAGGATCAGGCTTTTAAGTTCCTCAAGGTTGGCCACATAAACATAGAGCGAAGCCGCCCCCGTATCCAGAGCTGCGGCTATCTTTCTAAGGCTCAGGCCGTCCAGACCGTCACGGGTCAGTATTTCCACGGCCTGGTCAACTATGGACTCGCGGCTGAGCGGTGCTTTGGCCGGTCGTGCCCGGCGGCTTTTAATTTCTTTTTTCTCTGCCATCTCGCCTCCAACTGAACCTGAATTCAGTATTCAGGAATAAGATAAACTAACGAACGATGTTTGTCAAGAACAGTGTTCGTCAGGGAGTATGCCGTCGCCAAATGGGAAGACATCCCGAAAGAAATGGGCGGCCTTATAAAGGATATGATGCGATTACTTAAATAAAGGCCATCCTGTTTGACAGTTCACCCCTGGTGAACCTATAATCAAGCCGGCTTGGCTCTTCCAGGGGAACGGGAGAAAAAAAGCCAGCCCGGAAGGCCGGACCATGAAAATTTATATCGCCTCCAGCGCCCGAAACCTGCACGGAGTGCAGCTTCTGCGCGACGCCCTGAACGAGCGGGGCCACCTGGTGCTGGACTGGACGGCCCTGGCCCCTCCGCTCCCCGACCACCTCTCCCCCGAGGAACGCCGGGCCGCCCTGGATTCGGATGAACGGGGCGAGATTTTTAAATTTTGCTCCCAAGCTTGCCAGGAAGCCGATTTACTGATCTATCTGGGCCCGTCCGGCCAGGACGCCGCCTGCGAAGTGGGCCTGGCCCTGGCCGCCGGGGTGCCGGTTATCGGCCTGTCGGCCCCCACGGAAAAACCAGGCCTGATTCTCAGCCGGGCCGTGGGCTTCTGGGCTGGCGACATCCGGGCCTGCCTGAAGCGGGTGGAGCAGTTGGCCGCCAAAGGGAATCTCAGGGAAGCGCCGTGAGCAAAGAATACGATCCCCCCATGCACACCGCCGAACACGTTCTGAACCAGACCATGATCAGGCTCTTCGGCAGCGGCCGGAATTTCAGCGCCCACCTGAACCGGGGCAAATCCAAATGCGATTACCATTATGGGCGGGACTTGAGCGAGGCCGAAGCCCGGCAATTGGAAGAGGAAGTCAACCGCGTCCTGGCCCTGGACCTGCCGGTGACCGAGGACTTCGTCTCGCCGGCCGAAGCCGCCGGACTGGTCAACCTGGCCAAGCTGCCCCCGGAGGTCAAAGCCGACCCCGCGGGCCGCATCCGTCTGGTCAGAATCGGGGACTATGATCTGTGCCCCTGCATCGGCGCCCACGTCAGTTCCACCGCCCTGGCCTGGCCTTTCCGGCTGATCTCCCACTCGTTTACCGAGCCGAACCTGCTGCGCCTGCGCTTTAAATTGGGCCCCGGCCTCTGAATAATATAGCTATATTATCAGAATTCAAGTTGTGGAGCTATCACAGTGTATTTTGAGGTATTATTTTTCTCGCCCAAAATCAGTCAGCCGGTATTTTTGAGTAGGGCTTTTAGGCGAATCAGGCTCGGTGCGCTCCACCCAGCCGCTTTTCAGAGCCGGGTCGAGGTAGTTCTTTCTGAAGGTGGGACGATGGGATAAGCCAAGGGCCGCCATAAGATCAGCGGCCCTCAAAGGGCCTTTGCGGAGAGCTTTAATGACGCTTCTTACTTGGTCGGTTACTTGATCGCTTACTTGGTCGGCATTCAGGGCGTTAAGAAGGGATTGCAGCATGAATTCAATAAAAATCGTGGCTTTCGCTTCTTTATCCGCCTGGGCCAAAGCCGCGTAATAGTCGCTTTGGTTTTCCTTTATGACGGTTTCTACCGGCAGATAGGCCAGAGGCGGCTTCCAGGCTTTGAGGATCACAGTTTGCCATAAACGCCCCATACGGCCGTTACCGTCGCTGAAGGGGTGAATGAACTCAAACTCGTAATGAAACAAGGAACTGGCCACCAGGGGATGCTCCTTGGTTTCGGCCAGCCAAGCCATCAGATCGCCCATCAGAAAAGGAATCCGCTTGGCCGGTGGAGCCATGTGTACCAGTTGCCCGCCTTTAAAAACCCCGACGCTGCCGGAGCGAAAATGGCCGGCGTCATCCATCAGCCCAGTCATCATCAGCTTGTGAGCGGCCAAAAGCTCGTCCGTCGAGGTGGGACTCCAGCCTTCCAAAGCTTCATAGGCGGCGAAAGCGTTTTTGACTTCCTGTATTTCCCTGGCGCTTCCGGCCACCCGGCGGCCATTGAGAACCGCCGTGACTTCCGTCAAAGTTAGTGTGTTGTTCTCAATGGCCAACGAGGCCTGAATACTGCGCAGGAGGTTTTCACGGCGCAATTTTGGAGTAAGGCTTTTGTCGCCTAACGCGGTGAACCGCCCGACCGCCCCGGCAATTTCGGCCACTAAGGTCAGAATGCTTGGCGTTATTTCATAAGGTGGCCGGTAGCTGGCTTCTTTAGACATGCGACGATTAAGTTATTTATTGACAGAGCCTTAATTGCTACGGCTGACGGCTCAGGAGCCCGGCGATGGGTTCGTAAGGGCGGGCCTGGCGGCGGTCGTGGAATTCCTTTTTGGCTTCCTCGACCAGGGCCGGGTTCCTGGCCAGGTCGAAGACGGCCCCGGCCAGGGCCTTGGCCATGAGTTTGGAGCCCTTCAGGCCCAGGGGGCTGCCGGCGCAGGCCACCGCCTGCCAACTGTGGTGGGGCACGCCCACCGGCCAGGCGACGCCCCAGAGCGTGGAAGTGGGCATGATGTTGGCCACGTCCCCCACATCGCTGGAAGCCATGACGAAACCGCCCCGATCAAAGCAGGCCACCGGTTTTTTGGCCAGCACCCGACAGTCGCCCTCCAAAACAAAAGGCTTGTTCCGGGCCGCCCGGACCTGGGCCTCGGGCAGCGTGGCCTGAATTTCCCGGGCAAAGGCCAGATCTTTTTCATCATAATCGGCCTCGCCCGCGAAGTTCAGGAGATTGTCCTCCAGCAGCCGGTCAAGGACCAGGTTGGGCAGGGTGTTGTAGCAGCCCCCGACGAGTTCGTAGGCCACTTCCGTTTCGGTCATCAGGGCCGCGCCTTTGGCCACTTTGACCAGACGGCCGAAAAGGGAGGCCAGTTCCATATCGTGAGGCGAACGGACGTAATACCAGACCTCGGCCTCGGGCGGCACGATGTTGGGGGCCAGACCGCCGTTGGTGACCACATAGTGGAGGCGGTCCTGATCCATCATGTGTTCCCGGAGGTAGTTGGCGCCCACGTTCATCAGCTCCACCGCGTCCAGCGCGCTGCGGCCGGCCTCGGGCGAGGCCCCGGCGTGGGCGCTGCGGCCCTGGAAACGAAACTTGGCCGAAATCATGGCGGTCATGGTGCTTCCGGTGACGCAGCTGAAATCCGACGGGTGCCAGGCCAGGGCGACATCGGCGCCTTCAAAGTAGCCGTCCTGGGCCATGACCGATTTCCCGACCAACTGTT